>JBKQKT010000079.1:0-6125 GCA_052147365.1 Candidatus Korobacteraceae bacterium
CCATCAATTGGAACTGACACGCGGCGAGAAGACATGGTGCTGCAAGGTCGACGGTCAGCAATTGGAGGTTGACGCTGCACTGACCGCGCGTGATGTTCTCTCCGTGCTGGTGGGCGGCAAGGCCTACGAGATCAAACGGGAGCTCTCGCTGCAGGGCGAGTTGCATATGGTCATCGGAAGTGCTCGTTACGCCGTGGATGTTCAGGATCCGCGCTCATTGCGCACCCGTCGCGCTGTTGCGGGCACCGAGGTAGGCCCGCAAAGACTTAAGGCGCCCATGCCTGGCAAGATCGTTCGTGTCCTGGTGCAGGAGAAGGACGAAGTCAAGGCCGGGCAGGGAATCGTTGTAATGGAAGCGATGAAAATGCAGAATGAGATGAAATCCCCCAAGGACGGCCGGGTGCAGAAGATTCTCACCGCGGAGGGCTCGACCGTCAACCCCGGAGACACGCTGGCCATTATCGAGTAGCTACAGGGTTGTGGGTAGAGCGGCGCTTCAGCGCCGCGTTAACGCTGCCGCTCCCTTTGGGCTGAAGCTTGGGTTTTGGAAAGCGCGCCGGACGCGGGCCTGTAGGCCCCCACTACCTGAGCTAACAGTACCCACCGCCTCACCGGATTGTCAGAGTGATAATTTGCGAGCCGGACACGACGTAGTCCACCTGGCTTGACGACTCGTCCACTGCGGACTCGCCAACTACGACCATGTCCTGCGAACCGCGCAGGCCGTCCATCACATTCATTACTGACAGCGGCAGGGTTGGCATGACCTTGTCGTCCACTATGGCTTGCGGGTTGGACTCGAGCAGCGACACGTACACCTGCGAGTTGCTGTGCTCCTTGTTCAGCAGGGCAATCGTGGAAGAGAGATCAAGACGGCGGCTCATGTTGGGCGGCACTCGGCGCATTTTATCGAGCGTGTCGCCATCGCTGACCAGGATGCGCAGGGTGCCTTTGGGCGTTGAGGTGGGGATCCTTACCGGAATCTGCCGCAGGATACTCTCGCCGCGATAAGGACGCAGCACGGCTTCGATCTTGATGTCGTCGCCGGGGCGTGCTTCCGTGATGTCCGTTCGAGCCGTCTCAAGACGGGCCGAGCGGCGATCCGGCACGAGGTCAAAATTCAGTTCCACGCCTTCGATCCTCGGCCTCTCGTAAGGATTATCGAAAATTCGCGTGAAGCGCTCGCCGATGGAGAGCGCAATGCTATATGCAGTCGGCGTCGCTCCATCAGCCGGCACGTACATGTTCCTGACGCTGAGTTTGGGATAGCCGAGCACCGAAATATCGCCTTGCAGGCGATAGGTCGTGTCCTCGCCGTATTCGTTCATTCCCTGAATAGCGTTGAACACCGTCGCCATCATGGCGGCAGGCGTGATCTTGGCGTTGTTCAGCACTTCGTAATGGAACTGCTTGGGATGAGAGACGCCGTGGAACGTGAGAGTGACCGGAATCATATGCGGCTCGCGGTCGAAGCGCCCCATGATTCCCGCCCGCCGGTCCTGCACGAACGCTCCGACGGGTTCCGTCGTGTTGACGATCTTGAAGGAATTGGAGGGCGAAGCGAGGGTAGCCAGCACCGTCGCCTTGGTCATCGGCATATCAACATTGCCCGACTGCAGCAGCGGATGTCCGCAAGCCAGCAGGTGCGAGTCGTCAAGATAAGTGACTGTGCAGGTCCCGGCGATGTTCATATCGCCGCGAACCAGAATCGCGCTGACCGCCGAGCCCGGTACGAGTGGCTCAGGCTGCTTGTCGTCGCTGACCGAGCCGGCGCCCATGACCGGCACAACCCCGGCAGATACGAAATCCCTGGAGAAGCGCTGCAGCGTATCTTCGCTGAATCCGGTGAAGACCAGGGGAGTTTCGATCGGCTTCAGAAGAATTGCGTAGCCGGAGACGGGCTGGACCGGTGCAACATCTTCCCCCGGTCCGGACGTCCGGCTCGCCGCACGATTCTCCCGCGCCACACTCTGTGCCACGTCTGGCGCAGGAGTCTTGTCCATCTCGTCAATTTCCAGCATGGCGCCCGCGGGGGTAATCCCGGCAATTGGCTCTTTGGAGAATTCCCCAATTCGATACGCGATAGCGCCGACCAGTTTGCCGTCAACATAAACCGGACTGCCGCTCATGCCCGCCACCACGCCGGTGTATTCCACTTTCTTGCCGTGCAGCCGCGCCAGGATAACGTCAGACTTCGGCCCCGCCATGTTATGCAGGACGCCGAGAATTTCGACCTCCATCGCCTCCGGCGTGGTCCCTTCAAAGACGGTGTAGGCCACCCCGTGCATTCCGGGCTTCACCTGGCTTAGAGGCATTATCTTGACATTTAATTTTTCAACAGCCGTGGCTGCGAAGGAGACGAGACAGACCAGAAGTAGTGACGAAATCGCGCGGCGGAACATGCTCCCCATCCCAGTGCTTAAAGCCGCAAGCGGCTTTGCCGTAAGCATCGCAGCCGGCAGGCCACTACGGCACTTTGGCGCGCCGGCGCTTCATAAACGATTGCGGCCGCTCATGCGTCTAACACCTGGGCAATTTTGCATTGACCGCAGCGAATCAAACTAGCAGGAATTGCATTTATACTAGCAGAAAGTTTTTCCTACGAGACATCCGAATGAGTTCTGAGCATCACCCAAACGTCGTACGGCTTTTCCTTCGCGTCATGCCGGTCGCTATTATTGTCTGGCTGGCAACTGCATTCTTGATTGCCGTTCCGGGCCGGGCGCAGTCCTCCAGCACCGGTCAGTCGGCGCCGCAGTCGCAATCCAACCAGGGACAACAGGGGCAGGCGCCGGCCGAAGCAGGCGGGCCGGAGAGCGAATCAAACCCCATCGCAGTTCCCAAGAAAAAAGACAGCGAGGAGCCGCCGCCGCCCCCGAGGCCAAAGCCGGCCGGCATGCCCGAATTCTCGCTGCACGTCGATGTTCCCGTCGTGACGGTTAACGCGCGCGTGCTGCAAAAGGACGGGCGTCCGATTGCGCTGTCGCTGGAAGATGCGAAGGCGCACTTCAAGATCTTTGAAGATGGCGTTCCGCAACAAATCCAGAGCGTGACCGTCAGCAAGGCGCCGATTACGGCGGTGCTGCTGGTGGAGTTTGCAGCTACCAGTTACCGGTTTATGTACGACGCACTGAACGCGTCCTACATGTTCGCTTCCAATTTGCAACCGCAGGACTGGGTTGCGGTCGTTGAGTTCGACCTGAAGGACCACATCCTGGTTGACTTTACCCAGGACAAGCAAGCCGTTTTGGGTGCTCTCAACACGCTGCGGGCTCCGGGCTTCAGCGAGACCGACATCTTCGACGCGATGTATGACACGCTCGACCGCCTGGACCGGCTGCCCGGCCGCAAAGAGCTGGTGGTGGTGGCCAGCGGGCGCGATACCTTCAGCAAGCTCACGCTCGACCAGATCTTGAAGAAGGTCAAGCTGACGCCCAACGTCACCATCTACACCATCAGCACTGGAGAAGCCATGCGTGAGGCGATTGACGCGCGCTACGGCAACAACCCTAACGTGTCAATGGCCATGATGGATTACGTCCAGGCCGACAACCAGATGAAGACCTTTGCCAGGATGACCGGCGGTCAATGGTACAAGCCTCGCCTGGAGGGTGAGTTCCCGGAGATCTTCCGCCAAATTGCGAGCTCCATTCGCGACCAGTACACCATCGTCTACAAGCCCACTAACACCAAGCAGGATGGCACCTATCGCAAGTTAAGAGTGGAGCTGCTCGGGCCCAATGATCAGCCGCTGCAAATCAAAGATCAGAAGAACCACGACGTCAAGTACCAGATCGTCGCCCGCGAAGGCTACACCGCGAAACACGAGGTCGAATAATCCCAGACCCTATCGCGTTGCTTGCGTGGCCTTGGCCTCCCCCGCCACCGTCTCGGTGGTTGCGGCCTTCTTGACGGGGGTTGGAGCATGCAAGCCGCAAGCGGCAGGCGGGTTCGTCATCTGCTTGGCGAAAACGCGATAACTCATCCGCCCTGGCTGCAGGGTGGACCAGTAAGCGGTCCGCGTGAGCAACGGCTTGTGCTGGTCGATGATCTGGTGGTTGAGGACCTTTACGCCGCATTCCAGATTGTTCTTAGGCTGAAGGATGCTCTTGTCGCGACTGTTGGGCGGCAACTTGCGGTCCGCTTCCCAGTTGAAGTCACAGCCATAAAGCTCTCCGTCTTCATAGCTGAGTTGTAGCAGACCTTCACTTCGCACCGCCGCGCCGGTCACCTTGTCAATCTTCGCCAACTCCGGCTCGGTATGGCGTACACGCGTGCGTGGATTCAAACCCGCTTCGGCTCCGGCAAGCGCCTGGAAGAAATATGCCCAGAAGGCGCGCTTGTCAGTGTCGTCCATGGACGCGAAGCGCGGGCAGAAGCGCGCCACATCGCGGGAAACGGCGGGGGACAACATCGCCGGCGGAATTGCCTTCTCGACGATGACGTCCCAGTCGGGATTCCACACCTTCCCGCCGAGGCCAGCTTTTTTTGCGTCGATGGGGGTTGCGGGCGCAGGTTTGGTTTGTTGCGCAAAACCCGTGGCTGCTAGGAGCAAGGCGGCCAGCGCTAAAGTTTGCAAAGCACCCATCACGGCCTGGTCCCCGATTCCCTACAACTGCGGGGGATTGGTGGTGGTGGTCGTGGTCGTCTGAGATTGACTTGGCGGCTGAGTAGTGGTGGTGGTGCTTTCTGAGCGCGTTTGTGACGGTGGCGGGTTGGTGGTCGTCGTGGTCGTGTCCGTCTGCTGGTTTACCTTCTGATGATGATGTTTGGACTTCGTTTGGGTGTGAGTGGTTTCAGTGGTCTGACTCTCGGCCGCCGGCTGATCTTGCGACGTTGTTGTAGTCGTACTTTGCGTCTGCGTAGGAGGTGGATTCTGGGTTGTTGTTGTCGTGGTTTGCGAGGTCTGCGCCATGATTGGCAAGGTGACTGCCAGCAAGAAAAGGACTGACAGAATTACCACAACGCGTGTTCGGTTGGGGGTCATCAGGTTCTCCATATTTGAAAATCGCCCGTGACCATCGACTGCTTAGCAATGGAACACGGGCGATAAGTATTCAGATGCCCTTTCGTTCATTGTAGGATGCCCGTCGCAAGGCCTTGAAAAGATGGCGGATTTGGTCTAATGAGTAACAACCAACGCTCGCTGCTTGGGTCGGGCGAGGTTCGGACTTAGTTTGGAATGGTGAACCGGTGGGCCCTGTTATTTCGCGCCAGGGGCGCCAACCACCAGCAGGAACCATCCACTTCCCCCGCCAATATGCAGGTTCTTGGTGGACTCCAGGACAATCTGACCAAGCGGATCGCTTCGTCCATCCTGGACGAGTTTCATCTCCTCCGCACCATAGAGGCCGCAGGCCGAAGTGGAGAATACCCACAGCGCCTGCTCGATGCCGTTGCCATCGGTCGCAGAACAGTCACCGTCAACCGCCGCCGTCAGCTTGCCCCACGGCGCGCCGTCATCATATCGGCCCACAACCCCATAGTCCGAGCCAACCAGGCCGAGACGGCGGTTCACGACCTCGCCGCCCACCTGCTGCATGACCCATTGGTTCGAGCTCTCGGCGTCCGTAACAGCATTGATAGGAACTTGTGCCTGGAACACGCTATTCGAGGAAGCAATGGCCCGCACACTTAGAACCAGCGGAATCGTTCGACCGTCCGCGGTCAGTTGGTCGAACATTAACACCATTCGCGAGCCACCGCCCGCGATCTTGCCCACTGCCACGATGTGACCCTTAACGCGCGCTCCCGCCTTGATCTTCTCTCCTGCGGGCAGCCGAACATCCTGCATGAGGCGGGCTTCGATTTTCTCGCCAGGCTTGTCCTTCTTGGCGTCCAGAGTGGCGTTGAGCGCGACCGGAAGCGCGGTCCCGACCGGGATGCCCTGCGTGACCAGCATCGCCAGCAGACTAAGCAAGTTGGCGCCGAGTTTGAGGCAGAGCATCACGATGACGGAGAGGATCTGGTGCTATGTTACGCAATCGCCTCGGCCATGACCACCGGCGCTGGATGAATATTCGGTGACAAGACACGCTGCTAACAGAGCCAGGTGGGTCCGGGTAGAGCGGGCCTTCAGGCCCGCGTCCGCAAGCAGAAGACAAAACCGCTTCCGCCGCTGAGGT
>JBKQKT010000080.1:0-6402 GCA_052147365.1 Candidatus Korobacteraceae bacterium
GGCGCCGACTCCATCACGCGCGAAGCCTATTCGCACGAAGTCAGCAGCGCCGGATTCTGGCCCGGTGGGGGCGACATCAAGAGTCCTGCTTTTTACTCGTACGCCGCGCCCGAGCCCGCCGGCTTTGCGGAACACCCAGTCCGTCCCGACGCCGCCTTCTATCATCCGCAGATGAAGGAATTTCTCCTGATGTATGACGATGTGCGAACCGCGATTTCCCCAAGAGACACCTTAATGAAATTTTTGCAGAGCAGCTACGAGGCCGCCGCGGTCTGCGGTAATTGGGACCGAAAATCGCTGGAGCGCTGACACAACCCACCACACCGAGTGGCGGGGACGGAAGTTTTTCACCACGGAGGCACAGAGGGCACAGAGAAGTAAAAAGAAAACCAAAACACCACTCCGTGTCCTCCGTGCCTCTGTGGTGAATTATTGCTCGCGGCAAGAATGTAGTAGAGGAGCGTTATGGCGGCAACCTGCACTCATCTCGGCGAAATTAAGATCACGCACACAAAAGTCCACGTCTGCGAAGACTGCGTCAAAATCGGCGACACCTGGGTCCATCTGCGGCTCTGCCTGGAATGCGGCTACGTCGGCTGTTGCGATTCCTCCAAGAACAAGCACGCCACCAAACACTTTCATCGCACTAAGCATCCCCTGATTCGCTCCATTGAGCCGGGCGAGACTTGGGTCTGGTGCTACGTGGATGAGGTGTTTCCCGGCGACCTGCCGGAGTGAGCCCAGCTTGAGTTTCAGGCACCCTGAGCCAGAGCACCGCAAGCGCGAACAACGCAATCGCGGCCAGGCCTAGAAAGGACGCCCGGTAGCCGAGATGCTGAATCAACAAGCCGCCAATGGTCGTGCTTAAAGCGGCCCCAATGCCAACCGTGGTCGCGAGGGCTCCCGCAGCCACGTTGAAGCGGCCGGTTCCTTCCGTCCGGTCTTTAATAACCAAAACGGACACCACGACGAAAACCGCGTTCGCCACTCCGTCGAGTGTCTGTATTGCAATCAAAGGCGCCGCCGCATTGGTAAGGGTGTAGAGGACGCCGCGCACGGGAAGCACTCCGAATCCAATCAGCAAAAGAGGCTTTCGCCCTTTCCTCGCGGCGCGTTGGCCAATCCAGGCTGCGGTCCCTGCTATCACCAACTGAGTCACTATGATGCACGCCGACATGAACGGAGCAGCCGCTTTGGGCTTGCCCTTGGCCAGCATCTCGCCCAATTGTGGCAGCATGGCCGCATTTGCCAAGTGAAAAAGAAACACAGACGCAAGAAACCAAAGCAGAACACGGTCTTTGAGGAGTTCAGATAGGCCCTCCGCTCGCATCCCATCCTTTCCTTCTTCAGCTCCGCGTGCTCGGGCATAGTTGACCTGCTTGCTATCTATCGCCAAGAGTGACACAAGCGCGGGAAAGGCGAGCAAGGCGGCAACCACGAAGATTGCGCGGTAACCTAACTTATAGGCGACATACGCTACCACCAGCGCAGTGAAAACATTTCCCGCGGAGTTGAACGCCTGGTTCTTCCCAAATTGCCGGTCAAAAGCCTTGGCGCCTACAATGCCCAGCGTAATGGCCGCAACCGTTGGGGCGAGGAACGCCCCAGAGCTACCGATAAGAAACTGCGCGGAATATACCGATAGCGGGCTGAGATGTCCCATGAGCAGCACCGCCCCGGTCACCAGCACTCCCAGACTCATCGCGAGCAGTGCCCGTTTGCGATGCACCGAGTCGACCACCGCCCCTGCCGGGGTCTGCGTGGCGACGGTCACCAGACCGCCGAATGTCAGGGCATAACCCACCTGCCCGGGGTTCCAGCCACTCGCCGCGAGGTAGGCCGCCAGAAAAGGTCCGAGCCCGGTTTGAACGTCGGCGAGAAAGAAGTTGAGCCATTCGAGCGCTCGCAGACTTCGCTTCTCACCTTGCGCTTGGTGCGGAGGATGCATGTCTAACGTATGCCCTTTGTCCTACAGATGAGCTGTGAAGATTAGCGGGTTGCCGGGCGCCTCACCTTTTGCGCCGGTCGTCGGCGAACGAAAGTGAATTGAACCTTGTCATCACCCTGCTGTGACATATTTTGTTGCGCCGCGCCCGTTTCGGTTGTACTTTGCGGCTATGATGCGTCGCACTTTGTGTTGCTTCCTCCTGCTCTCGGCAGCCGCTGTCAATACAACTATCGCACCAGCCCAAAATGGTGACGGCGCCTATCAGCAGTTGCGCAACATCGCCCTGGGTAGCGAAGCTCTCACCGTAAGCAACATCACGCTGAAGCGTGATGCCGCCACCTTCCAGCTGAATTCCGGAACAGTGTGCTTCCTGTCGCCGGTGCAGGGGAAGATCACTGGAGCTGTCTTTGTAGGAGAAGGCAGGCTCCTGCTGACTCCGCCGCTGACGTCAGAAGAACGCAGCCTTTCTTTGCTGACCCGGGAGAAGGAGTTCAGCGAAAGCTTCAGTCATCTGGTGTTGCGCTTCACCGATGGCACCTATGATGAGCTCAAGAAGGCCGGAAGCACCGCTTCCTCTTCCTGCGATGCCAGCTTGCTGCGCGATAGCCAGAACGCTACCCGCAAGAAGCTGCACTACAACCTCGAAGCCCGCGTATCGCAGGACGTGCTCAACCCGCAGTCCGGCGGCCTGTTCGTGGCCTTTGTCCACGGCAGGAAATACAACGACAAGATTCTGTTCGTCATCGACCCGCACGGCGCGCCGGATGTCGAGCCCGAAGAAATCGAATTGCTGACCTACGACGAAAACAAACAAGGCATCTGGGCCGCCTTCCACTACACCGACGAGTACGCCAAGGGCACAGCGAAAAGCTCGCAGAAGAACGGCGTCATTCACATCGAGCACCAGCAACTGGACGTGGAGATCAACAAGGCCGGCAACCTCAACGGCAAAGCGGTAACGACATTTGTCGCGCAGACGGCGGATGTCCGCGTCGTTCCCTTCAACCTATACAGAACGCTGCGCGTACACGCGGTTGCGGGCGACGGCGGGCAGGCCCTGAACTTCATCCAGGAGGACAAGCTGGAGGACCCGCAATTGTGGGTAGTTCTGTCTAAGGCGCTCAACCAGGGTGAGAAATACACCCTCACCACAACCTACGGCGGCAAGGACGCCATCAGCAGCGAGGGTGGAGGCAATTACTTCCCCATCGCGCGCGAGGATTGGTACCCCAACTCCGCCGCCGGTGCTTTCGGTGAGTACACCAACTACGACATGACGATGCGGATTCCCAAGGGCATGAAGATGGCAGCCACGGGAAACCTGGTCAGCGACACCAACGACGGCGACCACAATGTCACCGTGTGGAAGAGCGATGTCCCGCTGACCGTGGCTGGTTTCAACTTCGGCCGCTTCAAGCGCGATGAGGCCAAGCTCGACAATCCTCCCATGCTGGTGCAGTCCTATGCCAACGAAGATCCTCCCGCCTGGGTGCAGAGCCTGCAAAGCAGCGTAAACTCGAACGTCGTGCAGGACATGAACAGCCCCAAGGGACTGAATGAGAACGTAGGCGCCCTCGGAAACATGAGCACCGTCGTGCTCAACAAGAAGGCGCTGGCCGAGGCCGAAATCTCGGTGCGCATGTACAGCGACTTCTTCGGGCCAATCCCCTACAAGCGCCTGCAGGTGACGCAGCAAACCGCAACCAACTTCGGGCAATCCTGGCCGGGATTGGTTTACCTTCCCATGACCTATCTCTTCGATACCACTACCCGGCACCAGCTTGGGAACATGATTCGGACGCATTATCCCACCTTCACCGATGACCCCTACGGTTACTTCAGCGTGGTGGCGCCTCACGAAGTGGCGCATCAATGGTGGGGACATACGGTGGGCTTTAATTCTTATCGCGACCAGTGGATGAGCGAAGGCTTTGCCGACATGTCGGCCTCCATCTATCTGCAGTACGTTTACGCCAAGGAGCCGCAGAAATATATCAAGTTCTGGAACGACGAACGCCAGGTGCTGTTGGAGCGCAACAAAGCAGGTTTTCGCGCCATCGATTCCGGCCCGGTCACGATGGGCTATCGCGTCGCCAACAGCCGCGAAGGTTTCGACAGCTACCGTCGTCTCATTTATCCCAAGGGCGCCTACATCCTACACATGATTCGGCAGATGATGTGGGACCGCCAGAGCGGCGACCAGCGCTTCAAGGAGACCATGCGCGATTTCGTCACCACCTACAGCGGCAGTGCCGCCACCACCGAGGATTTCAAGGCCATGGTCGAGAAGCACATGAGCCCCGCTATGGACGTTGACAAGAACCACAAGATGGACTGGTTCTTCAACGAATATGTCTATGGCACCGCTCTGCCCAGCTACAAGTTCGAGCCTTCCTTCGGCAAGGCCGCCAACGGCGACGTGACCATTAGCTTCAAGTTGACCCAATCCGGAGTGGACAAGAATTTCGTCATGCTCGTCCCCATCTACCTGGAGCTGGCCAACGGCAACATTGCCCGGCTCGGCTCAGCAACGGTCGGTGGCAACTATACCGTCCAGCAGAACATCACGCTGAACAACCTGAAAGAGCAACCTCGGCGCGCCATGATCAACTACTACTACGACGTTCTGGCCTCGCCGAATTAAGGCTACGTGGCGTGGTTGTCCACCGGCCCGCATTGTTTTCTCTTACTGAGGCGCCCTATCCCGGGAGCCCGCCGTTGCGTCAAGCAGATGTTGCTGGAGGATGTAGTCGGCCACCACGCCTGCCGCAAGTTGCTGTGCTTCCGCTTTCCAGTGGTCGTTATCGAACACGTAATACAGGGAATCAGCGCCATGCTCCCGGAATGGCCGGAACAGGTTCACGTAGGGCAACTGCTGTTTCCGCGCGATTCCCTCGACCACATCGCTTAGCTCAGACCGGCGGTATTCAGGATACTTACGCGCGTCCACCGTGACGGTATAGTTGTCCACCACATCAAACGGCGCCGGTATGATCAGCAACATCAGCGGAACCCCGCGCGCAGCCGCAGTTCGCTTCATCTTTTCGATGACTCTGTCCATCAGCATTCGCTTGTACTGCGACGATTCACTGTTGGGAGTCAGGCTGATGTCGGCATCATAGTGGTCTTCAAACAAGTTCGAGACGCTATTGTTCCCGTCAAGGATATATTCCTTATATTCGGCCACGCTTTCGCGCAGCCATCTCTCCATGAACTCCTCGCTGCTTTCTCTATGTTCGAATTTTTCCAGTACCGTCTCCGCAGCTCTCTGCAACAGTCTGACGCTGTACAGGCCGGTGAACTGCTCCGTGACAAAAGCGGTATTGGCAACTGAAGGATCAAGCGTGTAGTGGTTGTCCTTCAGTTGCTTTTGTTCATCCAATTTGTAGATCTTGTCTCGCATTAGATCGCCAAAGTCGTTCCCGGCATAAATTGACACAATCACCAGTTCGGGCTTCAGACGATCAATTTCGTCCTCCATTACCAGGCTTTCCTGGTCGGGACCGTAGCCAACGACGCCGCAGTTAACCACCTGTGGAGCAGGTGAACTTGCGCCCTTCAGCTTCTGCTCGAGCTGCCAGACGAAGGTCTGCTCGATCGGAGAGAAGGCAGCCTCGATGAACGAGTCGCCATAGACCAGGATACGAGGCCGCGTCATGGAGACAGGCTCGCCCCGGCGGCCCTCCCCGTTGAACGTGACCAGAAGCTTGCCCCCGCCGTTGATGGCGCTGAGCCGGTACACATAGTGCCCGTTGGGTTTGATCCGGTAGAGATAGCGCTGGTCCAACTGGAAAATCGTTTCCCCAGCCGGGTAGTAACGTCGCAGGAGCAGTTCTCCAGCCGACAGAGTTACTAAGATCGAGAAGCCCGCCAGCAAAATCTTTCCCAGCAGGCGCTGCATTCGAGGAGTGCGCTTACGATCGGCGGCATCAGCCGAGGGTTGCGTTTCAGTTGCCAATACCCAGAATATATCAATTTTTATTGGACTCGCCAGGCTCGGCATTTCTACTATGCGCCGCGTCGAAACGGATGTAAGCTAAGCCATATTTCCGGCGCTGGAGTTCACGGCAGAAGTATGCATCGTTCTCTGCGCAACACGCCGCTTCTCATCCTTCTCGCCTCGCGGTGTCTCGCCTGCCCGACTGCCTGGGCGGAGACCCGCTTTCTCGTGGTGCACGTAGAAGACATACAGGGTCATCCAGTCGTTGGCGTGGAGATTGGAGTCAAGGGCGATGGAGGATCAGACACCACAAAACGCGATGGAAGGGCGCGGATTGGCCTGGCGCCACAGACCAAGGAGATGAGCCTCGTCTTCCTGCAAATTGTGAAATCTCCTCCCGGCCAAGACCTAGTGATCATCTCACCCTTGGACCACCAGGTCCGGGTTCCTCCGTTCGAGAACGAGTCTGGTAACTTCGTAGAGGTTGTGATCGTGCCGCAGAATGAACTCGAGG
>JBKQKT010000081.1:0-7967 GCA_052147365.1 Candidatus Korobacteraceae bacterium
GTTCTCGAGGGAATCGCCATAGGAGCCGTCTCCGTAGTCATCCATCTCGTCCTCGTGACGACAGTAGAGCGTTTCATCGAATGTCATGTCTATGTCCTCCTGATGTTGCCGGACTCCGCGTAACTGATCGGAGGCAGCTCGCAAGGCAGAATTCAGATTTATACCAAAACAGACACTGCTGCAACAGGCGCGCGATTATAGCACGCGGCTTAATCCGTCGGACTGTGATCACGTGCCGGGCAAAAATAACGCAACGCGCTTGTTGTAACAGAACCGCCGCAGGAAGGGAAGTGCGCAAACATTGACCGGTGATAAACGACCAGCGGACCTGACGCAAGGGTCATTTGTGAACGACGAGTAAGTCCCCGGCCCGCAGGCTCGCGGCCAGCTTTGGATTGTCCCGCTTCAGCGCAGCGACAGAGGTGTTGTACGACTCGGCAATGCTGCTCAGGGTCTCACCCTTCTTAACCTTGTGGTACTTCGCGGAATTGGCGGCCGTCGCGCTTTTAGAGGCCGTGGTTGGGGCCGCTTTGTGGCTTGTTTTGCCTTTCGCGGCAGCACCACTGTGGCTGGCCGAGGCTGTCTCCGGGCCACCGGAACCAGCCGGCTTGTAGATGAGCAGCACGCGCCCCGGCGCCAGAGCTGATCCCCGTAAGTGATTCCATTTCTTAAGCTTTTCGGCCGGAACCTCGAAATCGTCGGCAACGGAATACAGGGTATCGCCCTTGCGGACCTTGTAGTGGGTGGCATGGCTCGAATAGGTTACACTCTCCCCTGTCTGTTTGCCGGGAGCGATCGGGATAATCAGCTTCGAGCCCACCTTTGCTTCCTCGCCGGCCAGGTTGTTGGCCTCAGCAATGGAAGACGGAGAAGTATGGTATTTGCGGCTGATGGAAGCCAGCGACTCGCCGTATTCGACTTGGTGATAGCGCCACCAGGTTCGCATATCCGTCGGAATGGCGGCGATTGCGGTCTCGTATCGCTCACGCGACCCGGCGGGCAGATTCAAGGTGAAGCCCTGGTCCTTGGGAGTGGTCATCCGGAGCAGGCTGGGGTTGAGTTCCTGCAGCTTGTCCACTGAGGTATCAGCGCATTCGGCCACCAACCGCAGGTCCACGGGGTAGTTGATCGTGACCTGGTCCATCTGCTGCGGCGCTTCGGCAGCCGCGAGTCCTAGCCCGTAGGCCTCCGGGTTCTTCAGCATGATGGTTTCGGCGAGGATGATGGGCACGTAGTTGCGAGTCTCTTGCGGCAACACCCCACGGCGATAGAGCTCCCAGAAATCGGCATAGCCGGTGCGTTCGACGGCATGCTGCACCGTGCTGGCGCCGGAATTGTAGGCTGCCATCGCCAGATACCAGTCGCCGAACTGCTTGTAGAGGTCTTTCAGGTGACGGGCCGCGGCGGTCGTTGCCTTCTCCGGGTCCTGACGCTCATCCACCCACCAGTTCCGCTCCAGGCCATAGAGTGCGCCCGACTGGGCCATGAACTGCCACATGCCGCGAGCTCCCGCCCGCGACAGGGCCAGAGGCTGAAAGCCCGACTCGGCCTGCGCCAGATAGATCAGGTCCTGCGGCACGCCTTCCTGCTTAAGAATCCGCGAGATCATGCTGCGGTAACGCCCGGCTCGTGCCCAGGCGTGCTCCAGAGTGGCTCGCCCGCGTTGGCTGGAGAAGTAGTTGATGAACATCGCCACCTGGTCATTGAGCACCAGAGGCAGGTCGGACTTGGTGGTCTTGATCTCAGCTTCGGCCTGGGCCTTGATGTTGGGGTCAACCGGGAAGGTGATGTCGTTCGCTTCATCGATGGGTGCCGGCTCCGAGCGCGGCTCGGAAAAACCATCACCCTGCTTCAGCGCAGCTAACTCCAACTCATGCACGGCCTCGACCAGTTTGTCGAATTCCCGTTCCAAACGCTCGTCATTTCGCAGATCGAGGTTGCTGGACAGCAGGGTGTTGAACGCCCGGTCGAAGTCAGCCTTGGCAGCCTCCAAATGTCCGGCCTTGTAGTTGGCCTGTCCCGCAGCGTATTCCTTTTCCGCTTGAGCGATGAGCGTCTCCGCCGGGTCGGGCTTGGGAATCGTGATGTCTGGAGCTTTGGGCGTCGGGTCAGCTGCTGGAGGTGCGGCTTCCGCGACGGTGGGGGCAGTGGCGTGGGCTGGGAGAAAGGCCGTCTGCCGGGTTTGTGTAGGCGCGCATCCCGCGGTCAGAAGAGTGGCTGCGAGAGCGGCCAGGAAAATGGCGCGAATAAATCTCATCTCTTGCGAAAAAGCCCCTTCAGTTCGCTACCGGCCAACCCTTATTGCGATGTTACTACGCGGTGAATTTAAGGGTCAACGCAATGGGGCGAGCTCCCCGTAACTTATTAGTAGCCCAGCATTTGATGAGTTGCATGATCCGGTTCAGGCGCGTGTCAGGGCCTGTTCCAGGTCATCCATCAGGTCCCCGGCATCTTCGATTCCCACCGACAACCTGATTGTTGCCGGCGACACCCCCAGCAATTGCAACTGTTTGGCACTTAGCCCAATGTGCGACGAGAGCACGGGGTAAGACACCGTAGACTCAACGCCGCCGAGGCTGGTTGCCAGGTACCAGAGCTTTAGTTGTTCAATGAACCGTTCGGCAGCCCGACCGCCGCCCCGAATGTCGAACGAGACCATCATGCCGAATTCCTTCATCTGCCGGCGAGCTAGTTCGTGCGCCTCGTGGTCCGGCAATCCGGGATAGTACACATGCGCGACCTTGGGATGTCGCCGCAACGCTTCGGCAATTTGCGCCGCGTTGCGGCAGGCACGCTCGACGCGGACATGCAACGTCTTCAGCCCGCGCAGCAGAAGATAGGCGCAGCCCGGATCGAGGCATCCGCCGGTGAGGATCATCATCTGGCGGGCGTCCTCCATGCGCTGCCGGGAACCGGCGAGCACGCCTGCCGTGAGGTCGTTGTGCCCCCCAAGATATTTCGTGGCGGAATGAATCACGATGTCTGCGCCCAGCGCCAGCGGCTTCTGCAGCAGCGGAGTCGCGAAGGTGTTGTCCACCACCACGCAGGCTCTGCGCTCGTGGCCGAGTTGGGCGAGCGCCGTCAGGTCCACGCAGCGCAAGGTTGGGTTAGTGGGGGTCTCCAGAAACACCATCCTGGTCTTAGGGCTGAAGTAGCGGGCAGTATTGGCGATGTCGTGATAGGGGATGAAGCGCGTCTTAATACCGCAGGGCAACAGCACTTGCTCGAAGAGCTTTACAGTGCCCCCATAGACGTCGAGCATGGATACAATCTCGTCGCCCGCCTGGCACGTAAGCAGTGCCGCGACGGTTTCGGCCGCCATGCCGCTGGAGGTGGCGACCGCAGCCTCAGCACCTTCCAGCTCGGCAATCTTGTGCTCGACCGCCGCAACGGTAGGATTGCCGTAGCGCGAGTACAGGTACAGGTCGCGGTCGCCCTCCGCGTAACGCCGCAGGCCCTCCACATCGGGGACGACGAAAACCGATGACTGCGTGATCGGCGTAGCCAGGGGCGCGGCCTGACCATGACGTTCCTCTCCCGAATGCACGCAGCGAGTGGCGTCGGCGCGTAGGTCTTTTTGTTTTTTCATAGGCAGTTGCTTTGAGATCCTGGCAACTCATTACCATATCGCCTGGATAGCCCCGCGAGCTTAAGGGGCCGCAGCCTTGAATTCAATGCCGGAGGAAACGCCCTCCCTCGAGGTCGAAGCCCACGCCATACGGGGGGTGTTATGAGCCAGGCCAATCCTCCCGCGGGCATCGACGATGATGATGCCCCCGTGCCCTTTCAGGCGGGCCTTGAGGTAGTAGAGTGCGCGCTCTGCAGCCTGCTGCGGAGCAAGCCCGTCCTCCACTTGGTCCGCCGCCCATTTGCTCAGGACTAGTTTCATCATCGGTTCACCCCACCCGGTGGTGGAAACCGCCGCGCTACGGTTGTCGGCGTAGCATCCGCACCCGATCAACGACGAATCGCCCACCCGGCCCGGCGCCTTGTTGAGCGTGCCACCGGTGGAGGTGGCGCCAGCGATGTTGCCGTTGCAATCGAGGGCCACCGCTCCGACGGTGTCGCTGGAGCGCATGGGCCCGAACTCGTCCGGCATCTTCAAGTAGCCCTGCTTCTTGGCCTCGCGCAGGCGCTGCACCTCGCGCTCGATGATCAGGTCGTCGTTCGAACAAAGTTCGAGGCCATGTTCGTGAGCGAAGCGCTCGGCTCCCTGTCCCACGAAATATACGTGTGGACTTTCGGTAAGTATCTTCTTGGCGGCGCGGATGGGATTGCGGATGTGTTCCACACAGCCGACGCCACCGGCGCGCAATGTGGCGCCATCCATCATCAGCGCGTCGAGTTGCACCCGGCCGTCCATGTTGAGGAACGAACCGCGGCCGGCGTCGAAGGTCTCGTCTTCCTCCATCGTCACCACCGCCGCCTCGACCGCATCAAGGCAGCTGCCACCATCCTTCAGCACTTGCCAACCCTGGGCACAGGCAGCTTCCACGCCGCGCAGGTGCGCCTGGACCTCACGATTAGGGATCGCCCACGCCCCTCCGTGGACCAGCAGTACCGGATCGACCGCCAAATCAGAACCTTTCTTGCGGTTGCAGTTTCGCCGCACAGACAAACCAGAAAGCATACCAGAAGGGGCCAGAGCTGTCGGATGGCACAACCGGCGCGGTCGTGCATTTTCTCCGTTACAGGAGGTCTGCAGCGGCGTTTTGTTAATTTCACTCGGAAAGGTGCTCAGGCCACCAGTTTCGTGGTACAACTCTCAGGCTATGAAATACAAGCTCGTAGTTCGCCTGCTCGTAGTTGGTGCGGCACTGGCTATTTGCGCTGCCGCTGGACTTGCACAATCCAAGCCGGTCACCAAGAAGACCGTCGAACTAAAAGACGGCAAGGGCAACAGTGTCGGGACCGCAACCATTGAGTCCAAGAAGCAAGGCGTGGAACTAAAGCTGGACCTCAAAGACCTGCCGCCGGGAGAACACGCCGTGCACTTCCACCAGAACGCCAAGTGCGATCCCCCTGACTTCAAATCGGCGGGCGGGCATTTCAATCCCACAGCCAAGCAGCACGGTTTCGACAATCCCAACGGACATCACGCCGGCGACATGCCGAACTTCACCGTTAAAGCCAATGGGAAGGCAAAGGCCACCGTCAAGGATGAAGATGTCGTGCTGGGCAACGGCAGCGAAGCCAATTCGCTCTTTGCCAATGGTGGGACGTCCATCATGATTCACGCCAAGGCTGACGACATGAAGACAGATCCCGCCGGCAACGCGGGCGACCGCATCGCGTGCGGCGCAATTACGCAGTAGCGTTCGTCCCGGCAAACTTCTGGCGGCTGCTTTAAGCTAATGTCATGGGTGATCTTGGCCGCATGCTGGTCTTTGTGGGCGGGCTGTTGCTCGTCTTCGGGCTGGTCCTTATCCTCGCCGGCAAGGTTAACCTCCCGCTAGGCCGACTGCCCGGTGACATCGTATATCGGGGCAAGCACACCACCTTCTATTTCCCGCTGATGACCTCCATTCTGTTGAGCGTGATTCTGTCCCTCGTGCTGTACGTGGTGAATCGGATGCATCGGTAGCCGCCCTTCGCTTTTCGCATCTTGTTCAAATCGCAAAGACGGGCGTCACGTCAAAATCCAGGTCGCTTCCGCCGGCTGTTTACGGAGCAAATCGACCATCTCCGGAAACCCGACAGCAAATAGCGAAAGGCGAACAGCGGCTCCCCTGCGTTACACTCGCATCAATCCATGTCCCTGGGCGCCGAACAACTCGGACTGAGCTTCCTGCCGCCGGCGCGCAAAATCTATCCGGTGGGCGAATTGGTGGCGTCGGTGCGCACGCAACTGGAACGCGCCTTCACCGACGTTTACGTCGAAGGCGAGATCTCCAACTACCGCCCTGTCGGTTCCGGTCACCTGTACTTCACCTTGAAGGATGGCTCGGCGCAGTTGCGCGTGGTCATGTGGCGCACGCAAGCGCGGCTGCTGCGGTTCAAACCCGACAACGGCCTGCAAGTCATCGCGCGTGGACGAGTGACGATCTACGACGAGCGCGGCGACCTGCAGTTCCAGGCCGAACACCTGGAGCCCAAGGGTGCCGGCGCATTGCAGGTCGCCTTCGAGCAGCTCAAGACAAAGCTCGCTGCCGAAGGTCTGTTCGATCCCGGCCGCAAGAAACCCATACCGGTCTTACCGCGGCGGATTGGTGTAGTGACCTCTCCGCGCGGCGCTGCCATTCAGGACATGCTGAACATCCTGCGGCGCCGCCACGAGTCGGTGAATGTACTCATCTACCCCGCACAGGTCCAGGGCGACGCGGCTGCAACGGAACTGAGCGCCGGTGTGCGCTACTTTGACCGGCATGGCAAGGTGGATGTAATCGTTATCGCGCGTGGTGGCGGTTCCTTCGAGGATCTCTTTGCCTTCAACGATGAAACTCTGGCGCGTGTCATTGCTGCTTCCCAGGTCCCCGTCATCTCCGCCGTCGGGCATGAGACCGACTTCACCATCTGCGATTTTGTTGCCGATCTGCGCGCCCCGACGCCTTCCGCAGCTGCAGAACTTGTGATTCGCTCCAAGCAGGAGCTGGCCGATAAGCTCGCTGTGTTGCGGAAGCGAATTGCACAAGCCATCAACTACAAGCTGCTGCGCGCCCACAACGCGCTTTCGCAAATGGCGCAACACGCGGTCTTTGCCCGGATGCAGGACTCGATCGCGCGACGTCAGCAAAGGATTGATGACCTCTCGCTCCGGATGGCCCAGGCGCAATCACGCATATCGAAAAACCTGGGCCGGCGGCTGGATTTATACGAAGCACAGCTTCGTCATCACGACCTACGGGTGCGTGCCGGGGTAATGCGGCGAGGGCTGGATTCATCTACCGCAAAGCTGACGTCGGCTGTTTCGCGGCTGCTCACACTCTGTCGCACCGAGCTGGATCGGTTAACAGTGGCTCTGGCGCGCGCCAGCGAAACTGTTCTGTTGCGCCGGCGTTCCCGCTTGGAGCGGTCGCACAGCAGTCTGCTGGCCCTCTCGCCCAATGCCATTCTCGCTCGCGGTTACGCGCTGGTCTTCGATACTGAGGGTCGGCTGGTGAAGGAAACTTCTCAACTAAGAACTGGTGATAAGGTTCGCACCCAGCTCGGTCGGGGCGAATTTACAGCGGAAGTAGATCGGGTGAAAGAGGGTGGATAGGTTCAGGTGTGATGCAAAACGCCGAGTACCGCCTCACAACAATCTGGAACCTCACCACCCACTGGTTTAGAATAGAAAAGCATGGCGCTGCTTTCTCGCCACTCAAGGAACCTGGATGCTTCAGACCTTCAGTCACTTGCCGCAGGTGTCGGTGTTCTCCATCATCGACATTCTGGTGGTGGCGTTTGTCATCTACGAGTTCCTCAAGCTTATCAAGGGTACGCGTGCGATCCCCATGCTGATCGCTGTGGTCATCCTGGCCGCGGCCTTCTGGATTGCACACCTCGAACAGCTTAAGACCGTTGACTGGATCATCACCAACATTTTGCCCTACGCAATTTTCGCACTGATTGTGGTCTTCGGCGCCGAAATCCGCCATGCCCTGGCTAGGCTGGGGCGGCGGCTGTCCGCGGGGCGCGGCGGTGTGTTCAATGGCGGCGACAGCTACGAAGACATTGTGCTCGCCGCGAATCACTTTTCCCAGACAGTGACCGGCGCTCTTATCGTCATTGAGCGCGAGATCGGCTTGCGTACCTTCATCGAGAGTGGTGTACCTCTCGATGCCACCCTTTCCTATGATCTGCTGACCACCATCTTTCGCCCGAGCGCGCCGCTGCACGACGGGGCAGTCATCATCCAGAAAGGCAGGATTGCTGCTGCCGCCTGCTTCCTGCCGCTTTCGATGAATCCCGGGATCTCGACCCAGTTTGGCCCGCGCCACCGTGCAGCCATCGGCATCACGGAAGAAACGGACGCCGTCTCGGTGGTT
>JBKQKT010000082.1:0-2502 GCA_052147365.1 Candidatus Korobacteraceae bacterium
GAATTCCGCCGATAGCCATCGCGGCCATCACGGCAGTCAAGTGCGTGCCGGCAACTCCGAGGCTCGCCAGCCGCTTGAGAAACGCAAACTGCGCGAAGATAAGGAAATAGACATACGTAATCGCGACAAGGCTGGCGCCCTGCCATCCGGATGGACGCCTGTCACCGCGCAACATGGGCCAGCCAGCCTTTGCGAAGACCAATCGCCTGGATCAGAACACAGGCGCCATCGGAGAGGGCGACCGTGAGCCAGCCCGCTTCCAGCGTGTGCGCCAGAATCTGCGAGACGACGAAGACGGCCACGCTGGCGCGGGTAATCGCCGTGAGCAGCCATACGGCTTCCAGCTTGCATGGGCTTCCCCTGCGAACCATCACCCAAGCACCATAAAGGCAGGCCAGGCCGACGGAGAGAACAAATGCTCCGATGAACGACAGAAAAGGCAGCGCGTCGGCGGGTGCATGCAGGCGCATGAGCCGAAGCGTAAACTCCGGCGCTATGATGAGCAACGCGCCAGTCATGGTGTCGGAGAGGCCAATCAGTAACTGATAGCCGATGAGGATGGGACGGTTCATGCTGTCTCCTCCTGGGCAATGGGTGTGAGAACGAAAACAGCTTCTGGCTCGCGAAGCAGCTTTGTGGCGTCAATGAGCCAGTCCAGCGAGGCGGCCAGCATCACCAGCCCAACCACCAGTCGAAGAATGTAGACAGCGTTGCGCGCTGCACCGGGAACGATGGTGAACGTTGGGTCGAAGCCCTCGCGCCAGCCGGCGGCCGACATCAGCGCGATGTAAGCTACGACGGCGATATTCCATCCATAGAAAGACCGCGTACGATTGAAGATCCATCCGTCTTCGCCGAGCAGTTGGACCATGACGAAGATCAGCAGACTGGAGGTAAAACCGGCCATGGCCAGCAGCGAGTGCCCGACGAGTCCATCGGTGAATTTGAAGTGGTCGAGGATGCCGGGAAGAAAGAAAAACCAGCCGGTGAGAACCAGCGCCGCCCACCAGCATAAAAAAGCGATGCGCCAGCGCCGCGTGTTCGCGCTCCACTCGAAGGCCGCATAGTAGGCAGGCGTGAGAGGCGCCCATATCAGCAGGCTGCCGAGCGAGAGAAACTGCGCGGGACGATGATGGCTGATGTCGGCGCGGCCAAGCGCAAAACAAAGGAGAAACTCCGCGATCATGATTGCCCAGGATATCGCAATCATCCGTGAATGACCGGCCTTGCGCTGAGTTAGCCCGAACGGAAGCATGAGCAGAATCGCAACTATAATGAGCGACGATTCAAGCTGACTCGCGCCAGTGGGGCCGCCGGTGTCGGGATTGATGGCCGGATAATAGCCGGGGCTGGACGCAATGTAAATCACGCATGGAACAACCAGCAGAAGAGCGAGACCAAGCAGCTTCGCGCCTCGTGCGGCGAGTGCCGCGGTCTTCCATTCGCGGACGAACGAGACAGCGAGCAGTACCCACAGGGCAATCATCGCCAGCGGGAAGAAGATGCGCGCGTAACCGGACCAATCAAGAAACAGCTTGCCGCTGGAGTGGCCGGAGAGCCAGGAATATGCGCCCACGCCGAGCGCCGCGGACCACACCCACAGAACCGGCCTGCACCATTGCGCCAGTGGCCCGCGCTCCGCGCCGTAGACCTTGAAGAGAAACCCGGCCATGGGAAGGCTCGTCCAGCCATAGAGTTCCAGGTTCATGTGTACCATGATCCAGCGGCCATAGGTCCATTCGCCCAGCAATCGATTGAGGGCAGGGAAGAGCAGCAGAATCGAGAGCATCACACCGATGGCATTGGCGAAGACCAGCCAGAACAGGCTGTGCCATGCGGCGCCGGCAACAGCCTGCGGAGTTCTGCCGGAAGAGGACTTCACATCAGGCGGATAGTTGCTCATGAATTTTCCCGTCGTGCATCTCCAGCAGGCGGTCGCAGCGCCCGGCTAGGCAGCGATCATGGGTAGCCATCACCAGGGTTACGCCCTCGGTGGCAACAATGTCGAGCAACAGTTCAAAGACCGCGCCGCTCGAGTGTTCATCAAGTGAGCCGGTGGGCTCGTCCGCAAGCAGGATTTTCGGTTTGTTCATCAGTGCCCGGCAGAGCGCGGTACGCTGGCGTTCTCCGCCGGAGAGCTTCTGAATGCGATGGCTAAGGCGATGGGTCAGTCCGGTACGCTCGGCCAGCTGCAGCAGGCGCGCCTGCGCGGTGCGGTGATCAATGCCCGCGGCCACCGTGGGGATAAGGCAGTTCTCTGCCAGCGAGAGGTCGGGAATCAGGTTATGGAGTTGAAAGACGAAGCCCACCTCGTAGCGCAGAAGACGCAGCAGGTTGCGGTGACGATTGACCTCGATGCCGTTGACCGACACGCGCCCGCGGTCGAGCGCGTCTAGGCCGCCAAACAGATGTAGCAGCGTGCTCTTGCCGCAACCCGACGGTCCGCAGAGTGCAACCGTCTGGCCCTCGACGGCCGCGAAGTTCACTCCCTTGAGAACCTCG
>JBKQKT010000083.1:0-4763 GCA_052147365.1 Candidatus Korobacteraceae bacterium
CCACGTGCAGCTTCTGCTTCCGGTGGATCATGTCGTTGCCGATAAGGTGTCGCATGATGCCCGCATTCAGCAGATTGGCGAAGGCAAACCAATTCCCCCGGACATGATGGCCCTCGACATCGGGCCGAAATCGGTGGAGCTGTTCTCCAATGAGATCAGCATTGCGCGCACCATGGTCTGGAACGGGCCAATGGGCGTTTTCGAGATCGAGGCATTCGCCAAAGGCACGAAGAAGATCGCACAGGCTGTGGCCGACAATGGCGCGGCCATCTCCATCGTTGGCGGTGGCGATAGCGTTGCCGCGGTGAAAGCTGCAGGCGTGGCCGACAAAATCACCCACATGTCCACCGGAGGCGGCGCGTCGCTGGAATTCCTTGAGGGCAGAAAACTGCCCGGCGTGGAAGCCTTAACCAATAAGTGATGGAACGCAAAACCCCGGAAAACCTGGACAATCTTTCTTTCGACGTTGTCGTCATCGGCGCCGGGCCGACTGGGCTGGCCTGCGCCATTGACGTCAAGCGCGCCGGCCTCACGGTGACCAACATTGACAAAGGCTGCCTGGTCAACTCGCTCTTCAACTATCCCAGCAACATGACGTTCTTCACCACTCCTGAGCTGCTGGAGATCGGTGATCTTCCCTTTTCCAGTCCTAACCAGAAGCCCACGCGCCAGGAGGCGCTGGAGTATTACCGGAAATGCGCTGAGCATTATCAGCTCGATGTGCGGCAGTACGAGCCCGTGCTGAAAGTGGAAGGCAGCGATAACGACTTTGTCGTGCACACCACCAACCTCCATGGGCGTCAGCGCGCCTATCATGCGCGCAAGCTCATCCTTGCAACCGGCTATTACGACCGCCCAAACTATATGAATGTTCTCGGAGAAGAGCTGCCCAAGGTCATGCACTACTACCGTGAGCCGCATCCGTTCTTCGGATTGAACGTGCTGGTCATCGGCGGGAAAAATTCCGCTGCTATTGCCGCGCTGGAGTTATGGCGTCATGGCGCAAAGGTCACGCTGGTGCATCGCGGACCGGGCATCAGCAACTCGGTGAAATACTGGATCAAGCCCGACATTGAGAACCGCATCAAGGCAGGACAAGTAGCGGCCTACTTCAACGCGAGCGTGCGGGAGATCACCCTTGTGCATGTTGTGCTCGACACGCCGCAGGGAGAAGTCGTGTTGCCGAATGACTACGTTTTCGCCATGACCGGCTACCATCCTGACTTCGACTTTCTTTGCGGACTTGGCGTCAAGCTCAGCGCGGCAGATGACAGGCGTCCAGTTGTCGATCGGCAGACGCTGGAGAGCAACGTCCCTGGCATTTATCTGGCGGGAGTCATTGTTGCCGGAACGCGCACCAGTGAGATCTTCATCGAGAACGGACGATTCCACGGGCAGCTCATCGCCGCAGACCTGAAACGGAAGCTAAGAAACGAACTGGTAACTGCGTAGTTGGCAATGCCGCTTGCTAATGCAGAGTGACCTCTTCCCCGCCCATTTGCTTGTTGATCAGCCGCGCCACCAGTTGCTTCAGGCCTTCTCCCGACTTCGCCAGAACGAAGTCATTGTTCTCGTCGGACCAATCGAGCTTGAAGCTGGTCGATAGCGCGGAGATCCAGATCTGGCGCACCGGAGCGTTGGGTGAGATGACGAACTTCCCCGGTGGCTCTTCGAAGCTGATGTGAATCGCGCCAGCGTTATCTTCAACTTCGAAGTCGGCGTCACCTTCAGCGGCATAGAGGGTGCGCTTTAGGTCTTCAAATGCTGCGTCGGCGCGGCGGCGGAAATCCTGCTCGTCCATGTGAGGATTATAGCTACCAACTCGACCACTTGCCTTAACCCAAATACCGCAAGAACGCTTGTGGCGAATTGTCGAAGCCAGGAAAAACAGAGTTCAAATTGTTATTGCCGAGATGGCGAGCCACGGCTTCGCCCAGCACATGACGGAAGTCCGTGGTGAGTGCGAGATCCCGTCCTTCATTGAGTTGCGACGGGTCGAGTCCTGGCCAGCGTCCGTAAACCCGCCCGCCACGCACAGGTCCGCCGAGAACAAACATTACGTTGGCATGCCCGTGGTCGGTGCCGCGAGTGCCATTCTCCCGGGCCGTGCGCCCAAACTCCGACATGGTGACCACGACTGTATCTTCGGCAAGGGGACCGAGGTCGGTCCAGAAGGCGGCGATGGATTGCGAAAATTCCCGCAGCACGTTGGCGAGCTGGCCTTCCGTGGCGCCTTCGTTGACGTGATGGTCCCATCCTCCGATATCGGTGAAAGCGATCTGCACTCCGAGGTTCGACTTGATGAGCTGCGCGGTCTGCCGCAGTGCGCCGCCGAAGCGGCCGCGCGGATAGTTCGCTCCCGCCGCTGGCGTGTAGCGTTGCGGATCGGCTGACTTCAGCATCTTCACCGCTTCGAAGGTTTCACTTCCCGTACTGTGCAACACGCTGTCCACCGACTGCGCGTACATCGCCTCGAAAGTGTTGCCCAGCGGCGCGGCGGCTGGATTTCCGTTGGCAACGCCGAATCCGTTTACGTTGCTCACTGCAACCGCAGGCGCTTTGCCCGCGAGAATGCGCGGCAGTGAGGTGCCGAGGGCAACGGCGCGAAATGGAGTATTCGCAGCCGGCTCCGACTGTAGCGTGCGATTCAGCCAGCCGTCGCTCGTGATCTTTACGCCCGGCGTGCCCGACTCCATGTAGTCCTGGGCATCGAAGTGCGAGCGCGTGCTGTCAGGTGAGCCTGCAGCGTGGACGATGGCGAGATGCCGCTGGTCCCACAGTGGCTGGAACGGCGCCAAGGATGGATGCAGCCCGAAGAAGCCGTTAAGATCAATCACCTGTTGCCGGGGAATATTAATGGTCGGCCTCATTGCGTAGTACTGGCGCTCGGCGTGCGGCACAACGATGTTCAGACCGTCAGCCGCCCCGCGTTGAAAGATGACCACCAGCCGCTTATTACTGGAGCCGGCTTGGACTGCGCCTAGCGCAGCACGGGTAAGAAAAGAAGGAATCGCCGCGGTGCCTACCACGGCCATCGCGCCGCCCTTCATGAATGTCCGACGTGTGATGCTCATAAAAGCCGCTCTTCGCTATTCGCTCTTCGCTATTCGCTATTCGCTCTTCGCTATTCGCTTTCGTCATCCTCTTTTACGCGAACGGCGAAAGCGAACAGCGGCCTTTTTCACTTCCGCTGAAATTCCGGCGAGCCCAGCAGTAATCCGGCAATAACGTTGACATTCGCCGGACGCCCGGGGTCCTCAAATTGCGCCATGGCCTGCGGAGTCGTGATGCGCTGCTCAATCGTCTGGTGTGTCTGCTGCGAGATGTCGCCCGGAACCAGAGTTTGCTCCAGCTTGAGCTGCACCTGGTACGGATCGGCATCGCTGGTCGGCGTGTCCTTCAGCAGTTGCGCCAGATCGAAGCTCGTTCCCGGCAAATGGTTGGTGACCAGCGCCAACGCAAAGTTCATGCGATCGAGCAACGCCGCCGAATTGACCCAGACATCGGCCTTGGTCGAGTACCCCGTCGGCGGCTGCATTCCATACAGCGGCATGCCCATCTTGTTCAGCATGCCCAGGAGCGGCTGCGGGTCAGTAACTTCAGCCTGCGTTGCGCGCAGTGACGACACCACGAATTCGAACGGCGTCTTTACCCGTACTCGGTAAGCTTCCGGCGCCCAGAATTCCGGCGAACGAAACATGGTTTCCAGCACCGCGCGAATGTCGCCGTCGGTCTTCAGGAAGGTCTTCGACATCGCCTCAATCAGCTTTTGCGGCGGATCGTCAGAGACGAAGCGCTGCGCCAGCTCGGTGGAGACAAAGCGCGCGGTGGACGGATGATGAGCGAGCATGTCCAGCACCTGCATGCCCTCGTTCTCGCCGCTTTCCTTGATCTTGTGGCCAAGCACGACTTTTTCGCCCGGCTCATGCAAGCGCGGCCTGTAGATGAACCCTCCACCTTGATTCGGTTGCTCGATGGTCCAGCCGGTGAAGACGCGCGCCACCTGGGTGACGTCCTGCTGGGTATAGCCGCCGTTGACGCCGAGCGTATGCAGCTCCATCAACTCACGAGCGTAGTTCTCGTTGAGCCCGCCGTTGCTCTTCTTCTGGTTGTTCTGAGGGTTCGGCTGCTGCCGGGATTGCGGCGGGCGAGGCGCGGGAAACATCACGCCGCGCCGCGCAAAAGGCCCGTTCGCATTCGGTCCGTGGGCCGGGACTCCCCGTGCCGCCTCCGAGTCCGGCCCCTCGCTCTGCCAGTTGTCAAGGTAGAACAACATCGCGGGACTCTTGGCGGTGGCGATCAGCAGCTCCTTGAATTTGCCCAGCACGTGCGGGCGTATGACGTCGCGTTCGTAGGCGGTGACCAGGTAATGGTCTGCACCCTTTCCGATGAAGACATTGAAATGATTGAACCAGAAATCGGTGAGCACCTCTTCGAGCTGGCGGTCGCTGTAAACCGCGCGCAGCAGCTTGGCCGATTGCACTTCGTTATTAATAACCCCGGCCGGATTGTTGAGCGCTAGTACGGTCTCGCGCTGCTCAGGAGACAGGCCGGCCAGCAGCGCCTGACGCTTCGGAAAAGCAAGGCCCTGCGTCAGGTCGCGCTGCTGCGCCACCGGCAGCGCCAGTATCCTCTGCATGCGCACGTCGGGCGGCAAAAAGGCCAGGTCATCTACTACGCCGTGAGCTTCGCGGCGGTCTCCACGTTGCTGAGCGCGATCAGCGGTGTTCATCGTGCTGGAACCTGGCGCGGAGGCGTTTTGC
>JBKQKT010000084.1:0-3520 GCA_052147365.1 Candidatus Korobacteraceae bacterium
TGCGAGTATAGGGGTCAGATGCTCTTGATGCTTCAGTCCCTGCTGGCGGAGCGATTCAAGCTGAAGGTCAGGCGCGACATAAAACAGCTTCCCGTTTATGCCCTGGTTGTTGCCAAGGGCGGTCCCAAGTTCCTGCACGCGAAGTTTGAGACTTCCGACGACCCGGCACACCGGGCCGACCCAACCTTGCCGCGCCCCGCAGGCCCGCCGTGCCCGACAGACATGAGGTGCTGGCATAACTATGGGTCAATGGCTCTTGTGGTGGATATACTTTCCTGGATGTCGGACATCGGCCGTCCGGTGCTCGACCGGACGGGGCTCGAGGGCGGCTACTACCTTGAGCTTCAATATGCACCACAACGCCTAACGGCCGCTGCGTCAACCGACAACGCCCCACCGCCCGGACCTGTGGGGCCCTCTATTTTTACCGCGCTCGAGCGACAGCTTGGTTTGAAATTGAAACCCACAAAGGGTCCGGTGGAGTCCATCGTCATCGAACATATCGAGCGGCCGACGGAGAATTAGCGGCAGGCAAACGCAGCCCGCAATAAGGGCATCTGAGTTGAACGAAGCAGACTTACGTCAGAGTGTGCCGGAAATGACCCCTCACCCGGCCTGCGGCGGCTGATGAAAACGCCGCCGCAGGCCACCCTCTCCCCAAAGGAGAGGGCAAGTCTCCGTGAGGGGGATCGGGTGACTCTCATTCACGCGGAGAAGACTGCGAGCTAATGGAGAAACTATGATTCCGAACCTGGAAGACGGTTGCAGTTCCGCCAAGAGAAGAATGCGACTGGCTGCGATCAACGTCGCAGCCGTGACTGGGCTTATGGTGTTCGCATTCTTCGGCAGTACGCGAGCCGTGGCGCAATCGCCGCAGACCGCCGAGGGGCAATCGCCGGTGACCGCTGGCGCACCATCGGCGCCGATGTCCACCCTGCCCACCTCGGCTTCCTTCGAGGTTGCCTCGATCAAGCCCAATCACTCCGGCGAAATGCGTTTTTTCGTGGGCTGGCAGCCCGGCCGGTTCAACGCCACCGGCATGACGGTAAAGTTTCTCATTACGCTGGCGTATGACGTAAAGGACTTTCAGGTTTCGGGAGGGCCAAGCTGGGTCAATTCCGAACGATACGATATTGACGCGAAGGAACCGGACTCGATCGCCCAGGAGATGGATAAGCTTCCTCGCGAGCAACGGCAGCAGTTGGCTCGATCGATGCTCCAGTCGCTGCTCGCGGACCGGTTCCAGTTGAAATTGACACGAGGAACGAAGGAACTGCCCGCTTACGCGCTAGTGGTTGCGAAGAATGGCCCGAAACTTCAGGAGGCCAAGCCCGTCGATACGCCACCCGACGCGCCGAGCGGGCCTAACGGCCATCCTCGCGGACCCATGATGCGCATAGGAAGGGGCGAGCTTAACGCTCAAGGGGTTGGTCTCGGGTTCTTGGCAAGCGTGCTGTCGCAACAACTGGGTCGCCAGGTGTTGGATCAAACAGGGCTGAAGGGTAATTATGACTTGACGCTCAAGTGGACGCCCGAACAAGGCGAGGGCATGATGATGGGCGGGCCCGGCGGTCCCCCACCCGACGGCGCACCACCGCCGGATGCTTCGGGGCCGTCGATCTTCACGGCGCTCCAGGAACAGCTCGGGTTGAGACTGGAAGCCACCAAAGCACCCGCGGAAGCGCTCACGATCGACCACGTCGAGCGTCCTTCGGAGAATTAGATTGTTGTCACCGCCAAGACACTAAAGCAAGAGGAGGTTCCAATGAAGACGCGTATAAGTATTGGACTTATATTCGCTGTCGGCCTGCTCCTCGCAGCTAGCGCGATCCTTGGGCAGACGGCCCTCCGCAACCCTGCTTTCGAGGTAGCTACAGTGAAGCCCTCGCCTCCCCCTGATATGGCGAAGATGACAGAGCAGATTAGAGCCGGAAAGATGCCGAGATTCGGCCCGCATGTCAATGCGTCGCAAGCGGAGTTTACCTACATGTCGCTTAAAGAACTCATCGCCACCGCGTACACGGTGAAGGAGTATCAGATCAGTGGCCCGGCATGGCTCGCTACCGACCGCTTCGACATTGTGGCTAAGCTGCCGGACGGAGCGTCCAAAGATGACGCTCCCAAAATGTTGCAGGCGCTGCTGGCAGAGCGGTTCAAGCTGGTAACCCATCGTGACACGCAGGAGCACCCCGTGCTTGTACTGTTGGTAGGCAAGGACGGGCCGAAGCTGAAGGAATCAACCGCAACCGCCGAACCGATCGATGAGAACGCTCCGCCAAAACCCGGCGAGACGCAGATGGACGGTCCAAACGAGCCGATCCGCATGACGAGAAACGACGACGGCTCCGAAACAATGAATATGGGAGCCAAGGGCACGATGACGGTGAGAGTTGACGGGCAGGCCCAGACGATGCACCTGGAATCCAGTATGGTAACTATGGCCGGTTTTGCCGACATGCTGACAATGCACACGCACATCGCCGGGGGAGGCGGCCGCCAAGTTGTGGACATGACTGGCCTCAAGGGCAACTATCAGGTGGCCTTGGACATTTCACTCGCGGAGGTTACGGCGATGGCACAGGCAGCGCACCGAGGGGCAGGCATAAGCTCGCCGATGCCCCCAGCGGGCGGCGGAGGTGAGAACAACTCACCGGCCTCGGCGGCATCCGAACCAATTGGAGGCTCCTCAGTTTTCGCCTCGGTGCAAAAACTCGGCCTCAAGCTGGAAAAGCGCAAGGCTCCGGTGGAGCAGATCGTCATCGACCACGTGGAGAAGATTCCCGCGGAGGACTAGTGCTGCCCTAAAGGTCAGCGCGACAGGTAAACGCAATTTCCCAACGCAGCACTAGTTTGCTGTCACCATCCAGGCACTAAAGCAAAAGGAGGTTCCAATGAAGACGCGAATTAGTATTGGACTTATATTCGCTGTCGGCCTGCTTCTGGCAGCCGCTGCGATCTTTGGGCAGACAACCACCAGTAACCCTGCTTTCGAGGTGGCTACCGTGAAGCCCTCACCTCCCCTTGATATGACGAAGTTGGCAGAGCAGGTGAAAGCCGGAAAGATGCCGAGATTCGGCCCACATGTCAATGCGTCGCAAGCCGAGTATACCTACATGTCGCTCAAAGACCTGATTGCTACCGCATACGCGGTGAAGGACTATCAAGTCAGCGGCCCGGCATGGCTCGCGACAGACCGCTTCGACATTGTGGCTAAGCTGCCGGACGGAGCGTCCAAAGATGACGCTCCCAAAATGTTGCAGGCGCTGCTCGAGGAACGGTTCAAGCTGGCAGCGCATCGCGACACACAGGAGCACCCGGTGTTTGCGCTGCTAGTTGGCAAGGACGGGCCCAAGCTGAAGGAATCACAGGGGACAGCCGAACCGATTGACGAGAACGCTCCGTTGAAACCAGGCGAGACTCAGATGGACAGTCCAAGCGGGCCGATCCGCATGACTAGAAGTGCTGATGGTTCCATGACCATGAATATGGGGGCAAAGGGCACGATGACGGTGAAAGTTGA
>JBKQKT010000085.1:0-12353 GCA_052147365.1 Candidatus Korobacteraceae bacterium
CCGAGCGGGCTTCAGCCCGCGAGGGACCTGTCATGCGGTTCCCGGTGAACGAGAGAATCGCCACCAACTCTGGAGCTCTATCCAGAGAGGAGGCGTCGCGTCCCAAGAACGTAGGTTCGTAACTTGACAAACGTAATTTCGCTCCGGGCGATCGTGTCTCTGCAACCCACGGTAAACAGCTCGTGCGCGTTAAACCCATCGAATCAAATGGATACCGATAACTTACTTGCAATCAAATGCTTGCGAATAAGCGCAGCTAAGTTGTTCATCTGCAATAAGCCCAGAAGGGGTGGGTTGCGAGAATCGCCCCTCGTCGCGCCTTGTTCTGGAACTTGCATTAAGCGCAGGACCGAAGGCGTCTTATGAAACCAACTGCCGCTCGCATGTCGCCGACTTCCCGTAGAATAACGGGATGCTCGTGTCCGCCCGATGGGTCGCCATCCTCGCTGCCGCGCTGACGGCTGCGCCTGTGTTCTGCGCTGCCCAGACGGAACAGCCAACGCGAACCGCGGAAGCCGCCAAGGCGCTCAAGAACGATCCGCTGCACGTGTTCAGCGAGTCGGTACAGGCGTTGTCGGCTGACGTCACCAAATCCGTGGTGCAAGTGCTGACCAGCGGCTTTGCACTGAGCAACGACAAGGACAAGACAGACACTGCGTATCTCGCGCCCGAACACGGCATCGGTTCCGGCGTTATCTTGTCGTCCGATGGCTTCATCGTAACCAACGCGCACGTCGTGCAAGGCGCAAGGAAAATTCGCGTGCGCCTGCTGGGCATGCAGAAGAAATCGACGCCATCGTCGGAACGGATAGGACCGATCGAAGCCAAGGTCGTGGGCGTTGACCGCCAGACCGATCTCGCCGTGCTGAAGATTGACATGACCGATTTGCCCGCGCTGCCGCTGGCCAACTCCGACGCGCTGAAACAGGGACAGGTGGTCTTCGCCTTCGGCAGTCCGCTGGGGCTGGAGAATTCCGTCACCATGGGCGTGGTCAGCGCGACCGCGCGGCAGATCGATCCCGACAACCCTGCCATCTTCATTCAGACGGACGCGCCCATCAATCCTGGCAACAGCGGCGGACCGCTGGTTGACGTGGACGGCCATGTCGTCGGCATCAATACGTTTATCTTGACGCAATCGGGCGGCAACGAAGGACTGGGTTTTGCCATTCCCAGCAATGTGGTGCGCAACATCTTCGACCAGATTCGCACCGAGGGCCATGTTCATCGTGGGCAGATCGGCGTCTTTCTGCGCACCATCACGCCGGAGCTGGTCGAAGGACTGCATCTTCCAGTGAACCACGGATTGCTGCTTGAGGATGTTGCGCCCGGCTCGCCAGCGGACAAAGCCGGGCTTAAAGCCGGCGATGTCATCACCAGCATCGGCGGCAAGCCGGTGGACAACGTCCGCCAGTTCACGCTGGTGCTTTACAGCTACCGGATTGGACAGACGGCCGAGATCGGCGTGCTGCGCGACGGCAAGGAAACGACCCTTGAGGTGTCGGTGGTCGAGCGGCCCGACGACCCCATGCGATTCGCCGACCTAGTCGCGGGCCCAGACAATCTGGTCAATCGCCTTGGCGTGGTGGCCATCAACATCACCGGTGAGGTAAAGGAACTCCTTGGCGGCGACCTGCGAATTCCCAGCGGCGTGTTAGTTGCGGCGAAGACTCCTACCAGCACGCTACTGGGAGAAGGTCCGCAACCCGGCGATGTCATCCATGCACTTAATGGCGTTCCGATTAAAGACCTGGCGCAGCTAAAGCAGGACCTTCGGCAGATGAAGCCAGGACAACCTATCGTGTTGCAGATAGAGCGCGGGGGCTTGCTGAGCTACTTGGTGTTGGAGTCGGAGTAGCGTGAACTAGGTAGTGCCCCACCCAAGGTGCGCACGATGGGCGTTACTTACCGCCGAGATCCACCACGCCTCGGGTGCCGAAGCCTTCTTCCGCAGCGTCGTTGGGGCCGCGAGCGCCGCCCTCGCGCATCTTGGCAGACATTTCTTCGATCAGCACCTCGATCACAGCGGTGGTGGCGAGCTGCTGCTCGGTGGCCGGCGCGTAGTCGCGGCCTACGGTGCGTCCGGGAATGTAGCGCGAGGTCATGGCCTCGAACATGGCGCGCTTCTCGGCACCGTCCTCCATCAGGCGGCCGCGGCCAAAGCACATCACGCAGCGATAGTTGGCCGAGTGATACTTGGCGTCGCGCGAATAGACGAGGCCATCGAGCTGCGTGACCGTCGCGCAAAGCGGTGCGCCGGAGGCGAAATGTTGTATCGCACGGCTGGACAGGCCTCCGTGCAGATAGAGACGGTCGGGACGCTCGGCCGAGTATTGGTAGAGCAGTGGGATGACGTAGGGACGGCCGTCCTGCTCGAAGCCGACGTGGGCGACGTAACCCTGGGCGAGGAATTCTTGCGCACGCTCAGGAACGGCGCGCTCGGGATGCTGGCTAATGTTAGTGGTCCAAGTTTCGGGCATACGTGAACTCTAGCACGGAGCGACTCGGCTAGCCGCCGAACTTCAGGACCGTGATGTCCTTGAATTGCCACGTCGTGGGGGCGCCAAATACTGACTGCAACGCGGCAGCGACTGCGGGAGAATCGTCTTGAAGTGTGTCGCGCGGCTTGCCTTCTCGCCGGACCATGACCCAGACATGACTGAATTGGTGCGGGTTGGAGCCGAGGGCTTGTAGCAGGCTGCGATCCGCGTCGCCCGGGGTGTAATACGGCTGGGTGAACACCTGCAGAGGCGGCACGTGCTGGTCGAGCAGCCGGTAGTAATCAAAAGTCACGATTGCATAGTCCGGATAAAGGACAACAGCATCACCTGGTTGAGCAGAGGCGAGGATCACATTCGTAGCGTTGCGCCAATCTTCGCGGGGCTTATGGTAAAGCGAGTAAATGTTGACGATCGAGGCCAGGCACAGCGCAACGACCAGCCAAAAGCCGAGGTGTCTTTTGGGCAAGGCGGTCATTCCCCGGCCAGCCAGCATTACGGTAGCAGGCAAGCTGAAGATCATGTATCTCTGCACGAAGACAGGATGATGCAGCGACACCAGTGCGGTGAGCACAATCGGCACCACGACCCACGACATGACTAACATTCCGCCCCAGAAGCTATCGGGCGTGGACTTGGTATTTCGTTCGCGGTGGATCGCGATTGCACCTGCGATCCAGAGGATCATGGACAGGACAAATTTTTCGCCGCTCCCGCCAAGGAAAAGGGCGAGATGCAACAGTTGTTTTGGCGTCGGTCGCGGCATCCAGTTAAAGACGATCGCTTGCGGCGGAACGCGAAACACGTAGGTGAGACCGGGCGCCGCAATCGCGAGAATTACCAGCCCGTGAATGATGAGCCGTCCCCACGGCGCCGGCTTGCGGCGAAAGAACATCGAGCAGGCTTGCGCCACCATCACCATCGCCGCAAAGTAGTGGCTGTAAACCGCCAGGACGCTAAAGAGAGTCCAAAGGATCCAGTATTGTTCACGATTCTGTTCGACTGCCCGCACAAAGAACCACGTCGACACCAATAACAGCAAAATGGTCATGGTGTAGCTGCGGGCTTCCTGCGAGTAGTAAACATGCGTCGGGCTGAATGCCAATATTGCGGCCGACGCCAATGCCGCTCGCAATCCCACCAGCTTGCGCGCTACGAGGTAGATGAGCGGAATGGAAACGATCCCGAAGATGGCGGCCGGAAGACGGACCCAGGCTTCACTTTGGCCCAAGTGCAGCCACGCGCGCATGAGCAGAAAAAAGGCTCCTTGAAAACTCGCCTCGCCATACCACCAGAGTTGGGCGAAGTGCGGCCACGCCATGCGCGCCAGTGTTACGGTAGCGCCTTCATCCAGCCATAGACTCTTTGTCCCGAGATGAAAGAGACGGAGACAGCCTCCGAGGAGCGTCAAGAGAGTGATTATGATGGCCCGGCCCCGAGCAGTGGCGGTCAGATTCGAGCGAACGGGCTGTGCTGGCTCGGCAAGGGCGAGGGGTCGCTCGCGGGCTGCGGGCATAAGCACCTATCTTAGCGCGAGTAAGGTCGAGGCTCGTTTTGGCCGGGGCGAAAAAAATCAGGCACGGGAAGGAGAGACCCGTGCCTGGAAGGCTTATGCTTTTGCTACAGGAGAAAATCTAATCGTTGGCGGACACGTTGCTACTCCGCACGTGCTGGTGGTCATGCTCGCAGGTCAGCGGGCATTCGCCGAGGATGGGGCGGCAGGACGGATCCTGTCCAACCTCGATCATCTGCGCCGGAACCTTGACTTCCGCGAACTGCTCCGCTTCGGTGGAGTGCTCCAGGGCTGCCAATGAGGTCTTACCGCTGGCGATGACCTGTGTGACCGCGTCGAAATATCCGGTGCCGACGAAGCGCTGGTGCTTCACAGCTCCATAGCCGTGGCTGTATTCGCGTGCGAATTCCTTCTCCTGCACGCGCGAGTATGCGGTCATGCCAGCGTCTTTGTAGGCGCGCGCCAGCTCGAACATGCTGAGGTTGAGGACATGGAACCCAGCCAAAGTGATGAACTGGAACTTGTAGCCCATCTCGGCCAACGCTGGCTGGAAACGCGCGATAGTGGCATCGTCCAGCTTCTTCTTCCAATTGAACGACGGCGAGCAGTTATAAGCGAGCATCTTGCCGGGGAACTTGGCGTGGATGGCGTCGGCGAAGCGCTGAGCTTCATCGAGGTTCGGCTCGGAGGTCTCGCACCAAATGAGATCCGAGTAAGGTGCGTAGGCGAGGCCGCGCGCGATGGCCGAGTCGAGACCGCCGTAGATGCAGTAGAAACCTTCCACAGTGCGCTCGCCGGTGAGGAAGATGCGGTCATAGGGATCGACGTCGGCTGTGAGCAGATGTGCGCTGTTGGCGTCAGTGCGCGCGAGCACCAGCGTCGGAACGCCCAGCACATCAGCGGCCAGGCGAGCTGCTACGAGCTTCTGCACCGCTTCCTGAGTCGGCACCAGCACCTTTCCGCCGAGGTGTCCGCACTTCTTGGCGGATGACAACTGATCTTCGAAATGCACGCAAGCTGCGCCCGCTTCGATCATCGCCTTCATCAGTTCGAAGGCGTTGAGCGTGCCGCCGAAACCGGCTTCGGCGTCGGCGACGAGCGGAACGAACCAGTTGATGCCATTCTTGCCCTCGGAGTGATGGATCTGGTCGGCGCGCATCAAGGCGTTGTTGAGGCGGCGGCAGAGATTGGGCACCGAGTCCGCAGGATAGAGGCTCTGGTCGGGATACATCTGGCCAGCGTTGTTGGCGTCGGCGGCCACCTGCCAGCCGCTCACGTAGATGGCCTTCAGTCCCGCGGCGACCATCTGCACGGCCTGGTTGCCAGTCACGGCGCCCAGAGCGTTAACGTACTTCTCGGTAGTCAGCATCTCCCACAGGTGCTCAGCGCCAACGCGGGCAAGCGTGTGTTCGATGTGCAAGGTGCCACGCAGGCGCACGACCTCTTCGGCGGTGTAAGGCCGGGAAATTCCCTTCCAGCGGGGGTCGGACTTCCATGATTTTTCAAGTTCAGCAGCAGATTGATAAGCCGCCATTTCGTGATCTCCTCTCGAAGTTTGGGTAGGGGCCTAATTGCAACGGCTCAGGAACCCCCATACAGCTCAATGTTCAACATGATGAACATAAATTCTGTATGATGCACATACGATAGTGGCGTTGCCTCTTGCGCGGCAAGAGGGATGTTCAATATAATGAACACTAATTCATGTTCTTGTCCCAACTGGAGTAGGCTTTGATCACCCAAAATGGGAATCCGTCAACCGCTGTGGAGCGCACCCTGCTGATCCTGGAGGCGGTGGCGCAGCGCGAAGGCGGCATGTCGAACGCAGATTTCAGCCGCAAGCTGAAGATTCCGAAGAGTTCGGCAAGCTACATTCTAAGAAAGCTGGAGCAGCACGGATATCTGCGGCGCGATCGCAGCAACGGCAAGTATTGCCTTGGCATGAAGGTGCTAAGTCTGTCGCGCGCGGCCCTGAGCGGGGTGGACATTCGGGAAGCGGCGCTGCCCATCATGCGTAACCTGGTAGACCACATCCACCTCACCACACACTTGGCGATTCTCGATCACCAGCAAGCGGTGTATGTGGAAAAGGTTGAGGCACCCGGCTTCATCAAGATGGACACCTGGATTGGCCGCCGTATGGAGGTGCATTCCACCGCGGTCGGCAAGGCGCTGCTGGCGTACCTCGATTCCGATCAGCGGGACGCCATCATCGGCCATCGGGGGCTGAAGAAACTGACACCGCACACCATTACCAGCGTGCCCAAGCTCCAGAAAGAGTTCGACCGCGTGCGGCAGTTGGGATATTCCGTGGATGACGAGGAGAACAGCCTGGGGGCGCGCTGCGTGGGAGCGCCCATCTTCAACGGTCAGGGAGAGGTGGAAGCCAGCCTTGGCTCGACGGGAACCATCACCGCGGTGCCGCGCGACGAGGTCCCCCGTCTGGCGGAAATGGTGAAGGATGCGGCGCGAAGGATTTCGCAACGGGTTGGCTATCGGGGGCCGTATCCCAAACCGAACTGAACGTAAATCAGCTCAGCAGGGAGGCGCGGAGCGCTCGGAGAAAAGCCGGGCTGTCTGTGCTCTCTCTGATAAAGAAATAGGGATGAACTGGACTGTCCTTCCCGATTGCTCTTCCGCCGTTGTTTCTGTAACAATTCTTGGTCATACCTTTCGAGCGGGCATTTGTACGCCACTGTGCCTATGAACGCCAAACAGAAAGTCCAGGAAATCCTTGCTCTCGCCGACATCGAACTGAACGGTCCCGATCCTTGGGACCTTCAGGTACACAACGACCATTTCTATCAGCGCGTGCTCAGCCACGGCTCGATGGGACTGGGTGAGTCGTACATGGACGGCTGGTGGGACGTGTCACAACTGGACGAGTTCTTTTCCAAAATTCAAAAGGCCGAGTTGCACGACAAGGTAAGGACGTTCTCCGTGGTGTGGCTCGCAGCCAAGGGCAAGCTGCTAAATCGTCAGACCAAGTGGAGTTCCCGGCGGGTGGCGCGCCAGCACTACGATCTGGGCAACGAGCTCTACCGGGTGATGCTGGATAAGAATATGCAATACACCTGCGCCTACTGGTCCGGCACGAAGGACTTGGACGAGGCACAGGAGAACAAGTTGCACTTGATTTGCAGGAAGCTCTATTTGCGACCGGGCATGAAGGTGCTGGAGCTGGGCTGCGGCTTCGGCGGGCTGGCGCGCTTCATGGCCAAGGAGTATGGCTGCGAGGTGGTGAGCTACAACATCTCCGGCGAGCAAATGAGGTTCGCGCGGGAGTTCTGCGCCGGATTGCCCGTGCGCTTCGAGGAGAAGGACTACCGCGAGGCGGCCCGTGAGCCGGGACAGTTTGATCGCATAGCCGCGGTCGGACTGTGCGAGCACATCGGCCCCAAGAACCACCGTTCGTTCCTCGAACTGGCGCGCAGCAAGCTGAAGGACGGAGGCTTGTTTCTGCTCCACACCATCGGCGCGAGCAGGACTCTGACTCACACGGACCCGTGGTGTGACAAGTACATTTTCTCCGGCGCCGTTATACCGTCCATGCCCCAGCTGGCAGCAGCGATGCACGAGCTCTGGGTCATGGAGGACTGGCACAACTTCGGCCCGGACTATGACAAAACGCTCATGGCGTGGTGGAAAAACTTTGACTGCCGCTATTGCACGCTCGATAAGCGGAAGTATGACAAACGGTTTTACCGGATGTGGAAGCTCTATCTTTTGATGTCGGCGGGCGCTTTCCGGGCGCGCCGCTTGCAGCTGTGGCAGATCGTACTAAGCAAGGGCAACGCCGAAGGCTATGTACCGGTCCGGTAGCCCATGACGTCCTCCGACGTGGCCACTTACCAGCAGCGGCGTGAGCGGCTCATCCGTGAGCTGGCAGCGGCACGCGCCGCCGGAGCCAGCGTCGGTCTGGCCAAAACAACCTCAAATCTCTTCCGCCACCGCCAGCAGACGGGCACAAAGCGCATAGACGTGCGGGCCTTCCACCATGTCCTCGACGTGGATGCCGAGCGCCGCATTGCCGACATCGAGGGCATGACGACTTACGAAGAACTGGCCGATGAGACGCTCAAGTTCGGCCTGCTGCCCACGGTCGTGCCGCAGCTCAAGACCATCACCATCGGCGGCGCGATCAGCGGTATAGGCATCGAGTCGTCATCATTCAAGTACGGGCTGGTACATGAGACCGTCGAGGAGATGGAAATTCTGCTGGCCGACGGTAGCACGATCGTCTGCTCAAGCACGCAGAATCCGGACCTGTTCTATGGTTTCCCCAACTCCTACGGCACGCTGGGTTATGTGCTGCGCCTCAAGGTCAAGCTCATCCCGGCGAAAAGGTACGTCAAGCTAACCCACACCGAATTCAGCGAGCCGGCGAAGTTCTTCGCGCAAATCGAAATGTTGTGCTCAAGCCCGGGTTTCGACTACATCGACGGAGTGGTCTTCGGCGGCAGCGAGGTGCACATCACCACCGGCGAGTTCACCGACGAGGCGCCCTTCGTCAGCGACTACACGTACATGAAAGTGTTCTACAAGTCCATCCGGCAGCGCAGCGTGGACTATCTCACCGCGCATGACTACATCTGGCGCTGGGATACAGACTGGTTCTGGTGCTCGAAACACTTCTATGTGCAGCATGCTCTGGTGCGACTGCTGGCGACGAGGCGGCTGCTGAATTCCAAGACTTATCAGCGCATCATGAGGCTCGCCCACAAAGTCCTGCCTGAATCGCAGACCGAATCCGTGATCCAGGACGTTGATATTCCAATCGAGCACGCCGTCGAGTTCCTTCAGTTCCTGCTGCGAGAGATCGGCGTGCTGCCCATCTGGATCTGCCCCTTCCGCAGCTATGATCCCAGTGTGACCTACGACCTATATGCCCTCGATCCGAAGAAGCTTTACATCAACTTTGGCTTCTGGGATACCGTGCCCAGCACCCAATCTGACGGCTACTACAACAAGAAGATCGAAGCCAAGGCGCTGGCCTTGCGCGGCGTGAAAGGTCTGTACTCGACTGCCTGCTACGATGAGGAGACCTTCTGGCAGATCTACAACCGCCCCTCGTATGAAGCTCTGAAGAACAAATACGACCCCGGCCGCCGCTTCAGAGACTTGTACGAAAAGACAGTCAAAAAGATGTGAGCAACCTTAGACTGCTACGTGCGCTGCAGGCCCCTTTGCGCTATCCTGAGCCGTCACCGCAGTTCCTCGTTTCACAAATCAGACTGCAGGGTGTCAGTCGAGCAATCTTCAGTCACGTTAAGGGAGAGTATTTATGGCATATCCAAAACAGCTTTGGAGATGCGGCTTCCGCTTGAAGCTGTGCGTAGCCGCTAACGCGTTAGCGGTTATTCTGACCTTCGTTTGCAGCGCGCCCGTATTGGCACAGAGCTTGTCAGTGATTCACAACTTCGCCGGCGGGCAGGATGGCTCGCAACCGGTTGCAGGCATGACCATGGACAAAGCGGGCAACTTTTACGGGACGGCATCTGCCGGCGGGGCGGGATATGGCACGGTCTTCAGGCTCACACACAAGAGCTCCGCCTGGATACTCAGCCCGCTGTACAGCTTTACGGGAGGCAATGACGGGGCCGGGCCCGTCGCCACGATGGTCGTGGGGCCGAACGGCACCCTCTATGGGTCCACTGCGGCCGGAGGCGGAGGGGCGTGTAGCAAAATCTATGAATACAGCGGCTGCGGCACCCTGTTCAATCTGAGACCAGCGGCGTCGGCTTGCAAAACGGCACTCTGTCCATGGACGGAAGCTGTGCTTTACCGGTTCGCGGGGGGTGACGATGGAGCTTACCCGATCGGTCAACTCTTATTCGACCAATCGGGAGATATCTTTGGCACCACCGCCGACTATCTGCAGTTTGTCTCGTCGGGCACAGTGTTTGAGCTGACGCCTTCCGGCGGCGGATTTGTGAAGAGCCTTGCGCATCGCTTCAGCGGCAGCGACGGGCAATATCCTGCCTCCGGCGTCATCTTCGACCAAAGCGGCAATCTCTACGGAACGACGTATTACGGAGGCGCACACGGCTACGGCGCGGTTTACCAGTTAACGCCCTCCGGATCGGGCTGGACTGAGAATGTCCTTTACAGCTTTCAGAACGGAAGCGACGGCTCTGCTGTCGCCGCAGGTCTGGTGTTTGACAGCGTCGGTAACCTCTACGGTGCTGCAACCACTGGAGGATCGGCAGGGGGCGGCACGGTCTTCGAGCTGACGCCGTCCGGCGGTCACTGGACGCTCAGCGTGCTTTACTCCTTTAGCGGAGGTGGTGGGCCGGCTAGCAGCCTGGTTATGGACGGCTTGGGCAATCTCTACGGCACGACGGTCAGCGACGGCGCCAATGGGGCGGGTAATGTCTTCAAACTGACGCCGACCGGCGGGGGCTGGAGCTATACCAATCTTTACGACTTCACCGGCGGCAACGACGGAGGCGAACCCTTTGGCAGCCTGGTTCTCGACGCTAATGGCAACCTTTACGGCACGACGGAGGCCGGAGGGGCGAACGGCGATGGGGTGGTCTTCGAGATCGCGCCGTAAATATTGGGAGTGCCTTGCTCTTTTCGGCGTGACTAAGGTCGCGTCCCTCCCAACTCGGCGACGCGGCGGCGAAGGTACCGTCGCTCAACCGCGTTGGTGGTGAGGGCGAGCGCGCGATCGTAGGCCTCCAGCGCGGCGTCACGGCTACCCATGCGGCGCAGCAGGTCAGCACGTGCGGCATGGTAGAGGTGGTAGGAATTCAGTTCGCCCGACGAGCCCAGCTTGTCGAGGAGAGCCAATCCGGCTTCAATTCCTTCGCTCATCGCAACTGCGACAGCATGATTCAGGGCGACGACAGGAGAGCCATTCCTCCGCAACAATGCCTGATAGATGGCGGCGATCTGCTTCCAATCAGTCTGTGCGGCACTCTCAGCCTCGGCGTGGACCGCGGCAATGGCGGCCTGCAACTGATACGGGCCCGGTCTGCCGATTTGCAAGGCTCTCTCGACCAGCCGCAGACCCTCCTCGATTTGCTCGCGATGCCAGCTTGAGCGGTCTTGCTCTTCCAGCGGCACCAGCTCGCCGTCGGCGTTGATCCGAGCGTCGCGACGGGAGTCGTGCAGCAGCATGAGCGCCAACAGGCCCAAGTTCTCGGGCTGGCCGGGCATCAGATCGCAAAGCGTGCGCGCCAGGCGAATGGCTTCGGCACACAGCTCACGGCGGATAAGAGTGTCGCCGGCGGTCGCGGTGTAGCCTTCATTGAAGATCAGGTAGATGACCGTCTGGACCGAGGCCAGGCGCTCCGGCAGCGCGCGATCGTCGGGCACTTCATACGGAATGTGCGCATCCTGAATCTTGCGCTTGGCGCGGACGAGCCGCTGCGCTAGTGTCGGCTCGGGCACCAGGAATGCGCGCGCGATTTCGGGAGTGGTGAGTCCGCCCAGTGTCCGCAACGTGAGCGCGACCTGGGCTTCGCGATTCAGCGCCGGGTGGCAGCAGGTAAAGATGAGACGCAACCGGTCGTCGGGGAAACTCATATCGGCATCTCCGATGGGGTCTTCTGCCGATGTGGAGGTTTCTGTTTCGTAGAGGAACTGGTCCTGCTTGTCGAGCCGGGTGCGTTCGCGGCGCGCATAGTCGATGAGCTTGCGCCGGGCGACGGCGGTGATCCAGGCCGCTGGATTGTCGGGAATGCCATTTTCCCAGTTCACCAGAGCAGCCGCGAAAGCGTCCTGCATCGCCTCTTCCGCCAGGTCAAACGAACCCGAAACGCGGATCAGGCCGGCAATGATCTTCCCCGACTCACGCCGGAAGATGCCATCGGCCGTGCTGCGCAGATCATCCATCTACGCCTTCGCGTATTCGGATGGGTTTGGCACTACCGCAGGCTTGCGAACCTCGTGGATCGGCCGCACCTCGACACAGCCGGCAGCGCCTCCGCACGAGCTGGGAATCCTGGCCGCCCACTCCAGCGCTTCGTCGAGGTCTTTGCACTCCAGAATGTAATATCCGGCAAGCTGCTCTTTGGTTTCCGCGAAGGGACCATCGGTCACGATAACCTTGCCGTTCTGCATCCGCACGGTGGTTGCTGTCGCAGTCGGCTCCAGTGGATCGGCGCCGCGCAGTACGCCCCGCCGCGTGGTCTCATCCATAATGGCCCAATGTGCCGCCGAAACCGCCTGCATCTCTTCAGGGCTCGCGGCTTCTGTTTCCCGAGTGTAAATCAGCATCATGTAACGCATGGCATCCCTCGAAATTAAATTGTGACGCGCGGCCCGAGCTCGAACTCCGATGCAGCTCGAGCTCGTTGGCCGCTACTGTAATTTCATGATGGGCCGCACTTCGA
>JBKQKT010000086.1:0-2818 GCA_052147365.1 Candidatus Korobacteraceae bacterium
CCACGCGGCGTTGCTGCGTCAGGGTTTCCCCCATTGCGCAAAATTCCCCACTGCTGCCTCCCGTAGGAGTCTGGACCGTGTTTCAGTTCCAGTGTGGCCGTGCGCCCTCTCAGGCCGGCTACCGATCATTGCCTTGGTGGGCCATTACCCCGCCAACTAGCTAATCGGCCGCGACCCCCTCCTCAAGCTGCTTACGCATTTGATCCGTAGATGTTATGCGGTATTAGCCCCGGTTTCCCGAGGTTATTCCCCACTCGAGGGTAGGTTAGTCACGTGTTACTCACCCGTACGCCACTCTACTCATGGATTGCTCCACTTTCTCGTTCGACTTGCATGTGTTAGGCACGCCGCCAGCGTTGATTCTGAGCCAGGATCAAACTCTCGTTTGAAACCTGAAAATGCCCACCAACGGAGGTCGGTGGACAGCCGCCCACGCCCGCTAAGGCGTGGCGGCGGAATAACTATGTGAGATCGCTCGAACTTAACTCGAACGTCTTCTCACGACTGGCACGTTCAACCTTATTGTTAAAGATCCGGGCAAATCCGCACTAGGCGGCTGCTTTCGGATATTCCGGCCAGAGACACGAATGCCTCGGACCGTTGTCCTCGAAACCTTTCGAACATACCACGCGATTTTCCGTGCTGTCAACCCGATCACCGATTCGGCAAACAGGGAGCACCGGCCCTCGACCCGCCATTTAGCGGAGAGAACAAACGCGCGACATGCCGCTCCAGTTGGCCTTTTCAGCTAATTCAGCGCACAAAGGCACCAGAGCGTTCAATCTCGTTAAAGAACTCTTGCTGGAGGTTTTGCGATTCCGCTAACCTGCCGGAGAACTCTGTCCCCGACTTCCAGCCCCGTGGCCGGGGCAGCTCTTACGATGCTTCATGTCTTAGATGCCGGCTTCTCTTGCAGGGTTCAAATCATTCCCGCATCCGCAGGCGACAATCAAGCCTCTCGCTGACTTTTCTTTTATAACAGGTTACGAGCTCGTCCGCAACCCCGTTTCGCACATTTTCCGAATATTCTGAACGAGCCCGCCAAAGCCGCATAAACACTGGCGATTCTCACCAGGAGCCGCGGCATGGTCCGGTAGGGTTTGCCTTGGGTGAAGGACCCGACAAGACGCCTCCCACATGATTCCCACAGGGTGTACACAGTGACGGCTGCGAATATCAACTACATATCGCTTTTATTATCAACCATTTACCTTGCAATACCTCGGCAAATCGCATCAATGCCCCACACTTTGCGCGCCCTTACGGGCGACCGCCTTTTTCAGCAGAAATACCACCGGGATGCAGCCAAAGGACATCAGCGCCATGTAGCGGAAGTCGTCCACGTAGGACCACAGCGTGGCCTGAGCTAGCACCTGGCGGCCGATGATCGCATAAGCCTTCTGCATGGCGTCCGCCGGGCTATTACCCTGCGCTTGCAGGTACGCCCCCAGCGAGTGCAGTTGGTTTTGCAGCGCCACGCTACTGGGCACGATGGAGCGCACCAACTCATTCTGGTGCAACTGAGCGTGCCGCGCCACAATTGTATTCACAATGGAAATTCCGATGCTGCCGCCCACATTGCGGAAGAGGTTATAAAGGCCGGTGCCGTTACCCACCTGTTCGTTCGGCAGGCCGGCAAATATCACGTTGGACAGGGGCACGAAAATGCATCCGATCCCGAAGCCGCTGAGAATAATGGCCCATAGGAATGACCATTGGGAAATCTCAAGGTCCGCCTGCCCGAAGCGCAGACTGCTGATGCCGAAAATCAGGAAACCGAACGCGATGAGCCAGCGATTGTCAAGTTTGCTGGTCAGAATCCCGATGATGGGCATGGCGATTATAGCGCCGATACCACGCGGGCTCACCGCCCAGCCTGCAGCGTAAGCCGTATAGCCCAGCAACTCCTGATAAAACAGCGGTAAGAGAGTGATGAGGCCGTAAAGGGCGCCGCCAAACAACGCGATGAGAATGCATCCCAGGCGAAAGTTGCGGTTTCGGAAAATGCGGAGGTCCACCAGCGGCTTCTCGGCCGTTAGTTCACGAACGATGAACAAGACGAGTGCCACCACCAGAGTACCGACCGCCCAGCGAATCCAGGTGGCGCCGAACCAGTCGTCTTCCTGCCCTTTGTCGAGGACGATCTGCAGGCAGCCCAGCCACACCGCCAGCAAGCCGAGTCCGATGGCGTCAATTTTGCCGGCCACAGCTTTGCGGATGTAATCGGGGTCTCCGACGAAGCGCGTGATCATCAAGACCGCGAAGATTCCGATGGGGATGTTGATGTAAAACGCCCAGCGCCAGGAATAGGTGTCGGTGAGATAGCCGCCGAGCGTCGGGCCGAGGACCGGCGCCACTACCACGCCGAGCCCGTAGACAGCCAGCGCAATGCCGCGTTTCTCGGGCGGGAAGCTCTCCAGCAGGATGGCCTGTGACAGCGGCTGCAACGCGCCGCCGCCTGCGCCTTGAATAGCGCGGGCAATAAGAATCATTCCCAGACTCGTCGCAGCACCGCAGGCAAAGGAAGAGACCGTGAAGATAATGATGCAGGAAATGAGGAAGCGCTTGCGCCCGAATTTCCGTGAGAACCAGGGGCTGGCGGGCAGGATGACGGCATTGGCGACGAGGTAGCTGGTCAGCACCCAGGTGGCTTCGTCGTTGGTGGCCGACAGACTGCCGGCAATGTAGGGCAGCGCGACCGAGGCGATGGAGGTGTCGAGCACCTCCATAAAGGTCGCCAGCATGACCGAGATCGCAATCAGCCACGGACTGACTGTGGGCCGCGACAACGTCATCCCGCCCGCGCCAGCCACCGTCG
>JBKQKT010000087.1:0-12803 GCA_052147365.1 Candidatus Korobacteraceae bacterium
GGTGCATGAAGACACGTTGTGGAGTCTTAAGGAGTAACAGCGAGCCGGCCAACCCTCCAACAACGCTCATCAACAGCAAAGGGACCAGCAAGCGTCGCGGCACCCTCAGGCGTTTCAGGTACGCGCCGGTACTTGCTGCCAGTCCGGGCCACAATGCAACCGTGTTCGTCGCGTTGGCCTGCACCGCTGGCATGCCTGTCGCCAGCAGTGCCGGGAACGAAAGGAAAGTGCCGCCGCCTGCCACGGCGTTCAGCGTCCCCGCAACTATGGCGGCGAAAAACAAGAAGATGGCCTGGCTCAAATGCAACCGTAACGCCACTCCGGTGAGTTCTCCTCTCTCAGGTCCAACCGGATTCAACCATCTCCAGCGGACCCCCATCCTATAACGGGTCGGCCCACGGTGCCAGATTTGGTCTCGTCACAGGGTTCTCGCCATTTCATCACAAGGGAGCGTGATGTTCGTCATTGTTGGTTGGAGTTCAAGCAGGTAGGTTTGGTTTATGCCAGCTACCATCATTGCTCCAGAAGAGGAGCCGCAAGTCGAAACCCGACCTGCGCCGATTAGAACGAAGCCTGCTCCGGTCGATGCGCCGAAGCCGGCGGGCCGGAAACAACCCGTACGGGATCTGTTGGTCGCCATTTTTCAGGGACACGAGGAATTTCTCGGCTGGACCCCCGAGTAGTCCGCCGGAAACGCCAAGAGACCCTGCGACCGCTTTGCAAAAGGCAGAGCCCACGTGTAGCTTTCATCGCCCGCCTGACGCTTGTCTGAGAATTACCTCCCGCTTACTCCCGCACCGCTTTCGGACCAACATGAATGAGAAGAATTGTTATCATTATCCCGATAACTGCATCGCATGATCAATCTGAATCAGTTGCGAATCTTTCTGGCCGTAACCGAGACGCGCAGCTTCACTCGCGCTGCTGAGGTCGTCCATCTTACGCAGCCCGGCATCAGCAAACACATCAAGCAGATGGAGGAATATTACGGCGTTCCATTGTTTGACCGGCTGGGGAAAAGGGTCGCTCTGACCCAGGCCGGTGAAGTTCTTTCTGAAGCTACCCGGGAGATCATGGCTTCGATCACGGCAGCGGAGCAGAGAATCGAAGATCTCAAAGGCCTGCGCGGCGGGAGGCTTATTCTGGGGGCCAGTTTTGCTATCGGCATTTATTTCCTGCCCGGCATCCTATCTGTGTTTCGCAAGCAACACCCCGCGGTCGAGGTGACGCTCGACATATCTTTAGGCGAACGAATTGTCGCAAGGATTCTGGCCAATAAGCTCGACCTCGGCTTGGTCAGTCACGAAGTGCACGATCCCCGGCTGCACTGTACCGAGTTCATAACCGACGAACTAATCGCGATCGTTCCGCCCAACCACCGATGGGCGAACAAGAAGCGCCTCAAGCCGCAGGAATTGTTACAGGAGACGTTTCTTGTAGCGGCGAAAGGCGCAGGGACACGGGCCGTGGTAGAAGAGCGGTTGAGCGACAAGGGTGTCGTACTGAAGAACGTCCTCGATTTTGGCAACCTGGAAGGCGTCAAACGAGCGGTTGAAGCGGGCCTTGGGGTCTCGATTCAATCCCATAGCGTGGTCCGCAGGGAAATTGCCGCGGGTTCCCTGGCCGGCGTGACCTTGGCGGGAATGGACGTCAAGTTTGCGCACTTCTACGTGCACCGCCAAGACAAGCATATTTCGCGTGCCGTCAATGCGTTCCTGAGCCTGCTGCAAACTGAGCACGAAAACTTCTCGCGCTGAATTACGCTGATCTCCAGCGCCCCAGAAGATTACAGATAAGGAATTGGTATGAAGACGTCCTAGTACTTGCGCATGTGGATTTCTGTGCCATTGCGCTCGAACTTCACTTCATCCATCAGTTGGTTGATCAGGTAGATTCCCCGGCCATGATTGGAGTAAACGTTCTCGCCGTTGCAGGGGTCGGGTATGGCGAGCGGATCGAAGCCACTGCCCGGATCGCGCACCACGATTAACATGCCTCGTTGTTCATCGCACGCCACGCAGCACTCGACCTTCTTGTTTGGGTCGTTCTTGCAGCCATGGACGATGGCATTGGCTAATGCCTCGCGCAGCGCGGTCTCAATTTCAAATTCCTTGCCTGTCGCACATTCCATCGTGCGCGCCATCTCCATGACTCCCTCGACCACGCCATTGATTGCGGAGGGATCAGCATTAAGGGTGACATCGAGGCGCGTCATTAGTTTCTTGCGATCAAACTCTGTTATAGGCAAGCTGCCGGGTTGCATCACCGGACTCCCCCACACGACTATTGCTTTAGTAACTCTTACAGAAAAGCTGGGAGGTGGTCAAGCGGCAGGTCACTGAGTTGTTACAGCCGATGGCATTTTGGTGGGGTGTCGTAGCTTTACTAACTAGACTGTCCCATTTCGGCGACTCGTATGAGGATGACGTTCTGCGCTTTCGTCCTCCCACTGGAGTAATTGGCGGAATGCGGCGCCCCGGTGGCTGTGTTTGGCCTTCTCTTCGGCGGTGAGTTCGGCGAAGGTTTTGCCGATCTCCGGGAAATAGAACAGCGGATCATACCCAAATCCATGGGAGCCGCGTGGTTCGCGCAGAATGAGACCTTCGGCCCGGCCGTGAAAAGTCGCCAGCGTATGTCCGTTGCGCGCCGCCGCGATGACGCAGACAAAGCGGCCAGTGCGGTACTCGTCAGGGACGTCGTGCAACTCCCGCAGCAAGCGGGCATTGTTGGCCTCGTCGGCAGAAGTGTTGCGCTCTTGGGCCGAAGCCTTGCTTTCGTGCGATGCCCCGGCGCCTTCATCGGCCGCGTAGCGCGCCGAACGGACACCGGGCGCGCCACCGAGCGCCTCAACTTCCAATCCTGAGTCGTCGGCAATGACCAACTCGCCCGCCGCGTACCGGCTGTAATGCTCGGCTTTCTTACGCGCATTCGCTTCGAAGGTCGCTCCGTCTTCGACCACTTCCGGCAGCGCCGCGAAATCGTGCAACGTCTCGATACTCACGTTGTGGACAATCGCCGCCCCGATCAGGTCACGGATCTTGCCGGGATTCGACGTGGCCACGAGCACTCGTTTCATTGACGACTCCTTGTCTCAATGTTAACGGTCGAGCGCGCACGGCGCTGCGCCGATGATAAAACGCTTAACTTTTTCTCTCCCGATCGAAGTTTCGCAAATTTTTTTTCGCAACGCATTATGTCGAATCGCAGACCTCATTCGCAGGTGACGCTGCGCCTGAAACCTGATGCGACGATAACGCAAAATTTGCGAGTGATGAAATCGCCAGTATTCATGCGGCTGTGAAGCATGTACAAGGTTCACTCCGCGGATGGGAGATGCGTATGAAAAGAGAATCTCGCGGCGAAGAGGCGTCCGTCAGTCGCGCGTGGCGCTCAAACACCCATTCTTACGTGCGTTTTTCTCTTGACTATTTTTTTCAATGACTCTATACAAAGAACAAATTGCGATGAAGTGATGTCGCAATGTCCATGAAAAATGGAAGGGAGAATAGAAACCATGGCAACGAAGAAAAAAGCGAAGAAGGCTGCCAAGAAGAAGAGATAACACCTCTTCGCGTAAACAAGGGGGCGCGTAAGCGTCCCCTTCGCTTTTTGGGCTAATTCGCCTTCGCTGCCTTTGAATCGACGATTTCTCGCTCCGCTAGAGATTTCGGCTGCGAGCTCCCTCTCCGCTCACGCCCGCAAGGCGTTTCAACTTCATGCGCGGGACAGATGCTCTGGTAGGAGCAGCTATAACACGCCTGGCCGGGCTTGGGTTCGAATTCACCGGCGGCGATTCTGCGGGCTACGTCAATCACTTTGTCTTCGGTGCTGAGGAGCTGCTTTGCCGAGCGGGGCGCCTGCACGGCGGTACAGTTCTCCAGATTGATAAATACCAGCGAAGATGCGGTGAGACCCTTGTGCCGGGCGGCCAGCGCGTAAATCGATAGTTGCAGACTGGCGTCAGCGTCTTCCTGTGTCTTGGGCTTGCCGGTTTTGTAATCCGTGACTACAACGTTGCCGTCTGTCAGTCGGTCAAGGCGGTCCATCCTGGCTTTCACAGTGGTTTCGCCGATGCGGAAGCGTACGCTGCGCTCAGTCTGTAGAATTTCGCCTAGCGGTTGCGCGAACTCTGAATGAAGGAACTGCGAAAGCTGCCGGCGTCCCTCTTTCTCGTAGAGATCGCGCTGCACTTCTTCCTCGACCTTGGCTTTTGAGAACTCGTCAAGGAAGCAGGCAATGACCGTCTCGTCATCGAGTGGCCGTCCGGCGCGCACCCCGTCGAAATACGCTCTTATTGCGACATGCATGGCGGTGCCGAACTGCATGCGGGCTGCCGGTTCTTCGGGAATCAGCCAGTCGCGCTTTAGTTTGTAAGCCAGCGGACAGCGTTCGTATTGATCGATGGCGCTGGCGCTCAGTTCCGCCAGCCGCGCGTCATCGCGCGGCGGCAACTGCACCCACTGCGAGACCAGCGGCAGGGGCTCGCCGGCGGCATGTATTGCCTCGATGAGGGGTCGCTGCGAGAGCAGCTCGCACTCAATGGCGCCGCGCAAAACCGTGTTCTTTTTCTCCAGCAGTTCGCGCATATAGCCTGGTGGGATCTGTTCCTTGCCGCGCGCGAATTGCCCGCAGATGTACAACTCATCCATCGCGCGCGTCATGGCAACGTAAAACAGCCGCCGCTCTTCCTCGTTGTGGAGCGCCTTGGAGTCGTCCTCGGCGGCCGTATCTCTGCTGCGTAGCTCCTGCGGAAACTCGACCAGCGTCTCCTTGTAACCGGAAGGAAACGATTGTGAAGCGACGCGCAAGACGAAGACGGAGGGGAACTCCAAACCCTTGGCGGCGTGCACGGTCATCAATTGCACGGCATCATCCGGCTCAGCGGTAACGTCCCTTGGCGCCAGCGCGGCCACGGGATCGTCATCGCCGCTGTCTTCCGACAGAGTGCCCCCTGCCTCCTGAAAGAGCGGAACGTATTCCAGAAATTCGCGCAAAGTTCCGTCTCGCGTGATCTGCTTCGGTTTGTTGCCCCAGTCGGCGGCGAAATCCTGGAGGCGTTGCAGCGGGAACGAGTCGCCGAGGTGGAAGGAGCTCCGCATGATTCTTATCGCGGCAGGCATCATGCCATTGGCGCTGGCGAGATCGTGCCGCGCTTCGCGGACCGTCTCCATTACCTCGAATCCTCCCGGAACTTTTTCCAGTACCGATTCGATCGACGCATCCCTGCCGGCCAGAGCGAGCTCGGCGCGGAAGCGCTCGGGATCGACCTTGAATCGCTGTAGCGCCGCAACGCGAAACAGGGCGATCGCATCGGGGCCGTCAACGATTCGCAACACCGCGAGGGCATCGCGCACTTGCGGCGCGTCGAAAAGATCGGCGCCCCTAACCTGTACCGGAACATCGCGGCGGCGGAGCTCGTCCACGACTTCCTGGCGATGGTGATGGTTGCGATACAGCACAGCGAAATCGCGGTAGTTCATTGTCGGCCGTCGCCGGCGCGCGGCTTCGATGGTGTCGGCGATGAAGTCGGCGTCTTCATCCTTGTTGTGAACGATGGCGTGCACCCCAGGGGCTTTTGCGGACAGGTTTTTCTCGCGCTCCAGCCGGGCGCAGGTAAGCGGCTGACGCGGCCAGGCTGCGTCCTGCAGCTCTTTACTACCGACCTCGGGATTGCACCGGATCACCTGATGCGCGCAGCTCAAGATCGGCGGCGTGGAGCGCCGGTTGTCCGACATGGTGACGCGCTTGACGCGCTGCGGACCGAAGGTCCTGAGGAACTGGTCGAAGGCTCCGCTGGTGGCGCCGCGAAAACGATAGATGGCCTGGTCGGGATCGCCGACCGCGAAGACGTTAGCGTCTTCTCCGGCAAGCAACTTCGCGAGCTGGATCTGGGCGACATTGGAGTCCTGGAATTCGTCAACCAGAATGAAGCGGGCGCGCTGCTGCGCGGTCTGCAGCACCGACTGCCGGCGACCGAGCATTTCGACCGCGCGCGTGATGATATGTCCGAAGGTGCCCAGACCCTCCTGCTTCAGCAAGTCTTCGACATAGCCGAAGGCGCGCGCGATCTCGTGGCAGCAGCAGAGCACTTCTTCGCGCGGCATTAAAGCGGCCTCTTTCGATTTGGCCACACGCGGAAGCGGAAGTTCCTCGCGCTCGAGCTGGGCCACGTAGGCCTCGTAGTCTTCGGGCGTTCGCAGCTCGTCGTGGCAACGGCGGAAGAAATCCATGAGGTCGCGGAGAAATTTGCCGGGGTCGGCAGCCTTGGTGAAGCGCTGCAGTTGCAGCTCGCCAATGCGGCGTCGCAAGAGCACGAAGAGGTCCTGATCGTCGAGCAGGGCAAACTTAATTCCCGCTTCGTGCAGCAGCGAGAAGCAGTAAGCGTGAAAGGTGTCGGCCTGCAGGCCGCTGGAGAGCAGCGTGGTGGCGGCCCGTTCCGCTGCAAGATCAGAGTAGAGAATGCCGCCGGCGCGACGAAGCAACTCGGCAGCGCCGTTACGCGTGTAAGTAACCGCGAGAATTTCGTTCGGCTTGGCTTCGCCGCTCTTGATGAGATGGGCAATGCGGTGCGCCAATACCGCGGTCTTGCCGGTGCCGGCCCCGGCAACCACCAGCATGGGTCCGTGCACATGCTCGATGGCTTGCCGCTGCTGGCCGGTCGGCGTAAAAGCGCGATGTCCATTATTACTCATTGGAGGTTGCACGAAGAAAAAGCGAAGATACATTATGCGGTTTGGGGCAGGCATTCCGCAAGCGCAAAGTTATCGGGCTGGCGCGCGCGGGCCACTTTACTGAGGAAAAACTGTGCGGACTTCGGGAGGTTGTTGGGTGCGAGGGTGGCCCGAAGCATCCCTTTGGCGCATAAAATACTCCGATTGCATTGCTCCAGCCGTACAGGCGCCCATGATTCAGACGATTAATCACACCCTGTCGCACTTTCATATTGTTGTCGCCTGGCTCATCTTTCTGGCGAGCTATCTGGTCTTTGCCATTGGGCGTCTGCCGGGCACGAAGATCGACCGGCCGGCCATGGCGGTGATTGGCGCAGCCTTCATGTTCGTGTTTGGTGTGCTTGCGCCGCGGCAGGCGCTGGCGAGCATCGACTTCGCGACTCTGGTTCTGCTCTTCTCCATGATGCTGATCGTCGCCAGCCTGCACCTGTCGGGTTTCTTCGAGGGCGTTGGCCATCTGGTGATCGAGCACCTCAGTCCGCGGCAACTGCTGCCCGGCGTGGTGTTCACTAGCGGTATCCTATCGGCGTTCCTGGTGAACGACGTGGTCTGCCTGGTGATGGCGCCGCTGGTGCTGGGTATCTGCAAGCGGATGGGCGTGCGGCCGCTACCCTATTTGCTGGCGCTGGCGACCGCTTCCAACGTCGGCAGCGTGGCTACCATCACCGGCAATCCGCAGAACATTCTCATCGGGTCGCTGTCCGGCATCGGCTATCGCGACTTCCTGGCGCACCTCGGACCGGTGGCATTGCTGGGGCTCTTCGTGGATTGGGGATTGCTGTACTTGATTTTCATGCGCCATGAGCCCCAGAGCGCACAAGTCCACAGCCAGCCACCGCGATCCGCTAGTGAATCGCAAATTCATCCCGCGTGGCCGGTGACCGTTACTCTGGGCGTATTGGCTGGCTTTTTGGCGGGCTATCCGCCGCCGCTGGTCGCAGCCACGGGCGGCGCGCTGCTGCTGGTGCAGCGTCATCGCTCGCCCAAGGCAATCTATGGCGACATCGATTGGTCGCTGCTGATGCTGTTTCTGGGACTTTTCCTGGTCATCGGCGGAGCCGAACAGGCGGGCATTACGCAAGAGCTGGTTGGGGCGGCTGAGCGGATGAACCTGCACAACCCGGTTATCTTCGCCGGCGTGGTTACGCTGCTGTCGAACATCGTAAGCAATGTTCCGGCAGTGATGTTGCTCAAAGGGGTCATCCCGCAATTTCACGATGCGCACAGCACGTGGCTTTTGCTGGCCATGTCGAGCACGCTGGCCGGCAATCTCACCATTACCGGCTCGGTGGCAAACATCATCGTGGTGGAGAAGGCCCGAACCGAGGCGCACATCGGCTTCTTGGAGTATATGAAGATTGGCGTGCCGTTGACGCTGATTACTGTGGCGATTGGGCTGCTGTGGTTGGGAATTACCAAATAGCGATCGTCCACTCCGAGAGTCGCGTTTCGGATCGATGGTGAAATGACCTGTTTCCGTCAAGTGACATCCCGAGTAAATCGTGCCGATTGGAGCGGACACATTCGTGAGCACTTGCCGACTTCCCAGTAGTAATCCGATGATAGCCACTTCCACGACTTGGCGACAATACGTCAAACTGGATTACTTCCGAGTGGCCGACAATCCTGTAAGTGATGAGGTGAGTTTTGCGGGTTCCTCCGCTACTAAATTGCGGGAAATGGGATAAAGAGAGAGCAGGGACGCTTCCTGCCCTCTCTCTGTATTCTTACTTGTGGTTTCTGTCCTTGATTCCTCAGTGCGGTCTCGCAGCGATAGGAGTTGCCAGGAATGCATGAACTTCGCCATTGATCGTGCCGTAGCCAGCGATTTGGCCGGCATCATTGATCGAAAGAGCTTGCAGCAGATACCATGGCAAGCTCGCTGGCAGGAGCGAGTTCAGGTCAGTCATCGTTCCGTTCTGCCACAAAAACGCGCGGCCGGATCCGAACGGCCCGGGAAACGAAGAGCCCACCACCTGTCCTTTGTTGTTGATGGTGTGACAACAAGGGGCCGTACTTCCGATATCGCCAGCGAGCGTGCCTAAATCTTGCATGCCCGTGTCCCTGGTCCACAGGAACGCGTGCGGGGCGCCACTGGCTGACTGCGAGCCGCCGACTATTTCACCCCGGTTATTGATGCCACCAGGGATGTTTATCGTTGAACCGTTCACGAGGCTCCCAAGATCATGAGGCAAGCCGTCCCTGTCCCAAAGCACGGCGTGCGGCGCTTGCGGCCCGTTTGTAAATGGCGGCAAAGCGGTGTTTGAACACAGCCCCGACGAGCCTATTGCTTCGCCATTGTCGTTGATCCCGAAGCCGAATGCGACCGTGTCACCGGGAAGCGGTGGTAGTTCACGGATTCTCCCGTTTGGTCCCCATATGACTGCCTCAAATCGGAGGATTTGATAAGGCGTTGCCTGGGAACAGGATGGATCTTGAATACCAGTCTCCGAAAAACCGACTAGCTGACCCAGGTTATTAACCCAATAGGTCTGGTCGTTGTTGCCGCCGGATAAGGTCGGAAGCGGCGTTAATGTTTCGTGCTGCCAAGTTGCGCCCAGGCACTGAAGGTGGGTGCCAAAGCCGCAAAAGTCCTCGTCATTAGGATCGGCTACGCCAGTTTCGGAGATGATCGCTCCTTCGCCGTTCGCATTGGGTCCGCCGGCTTCGCTATTGCAGGCGGGACACGCGGGGCCGCCCAAGGTGCCGAGATCCAGAATCCGGCCTCGGTACCAAAGGAACGCGGTCTGGAATAAGCCTCCACTCTGGCCTGGTGTCGCAGACCCGCCGGCCACCATGCCTGTGTTGTTAAGGCCGTAGGCGTAGCTGTACGCTCCGCCCAAGGTGCCGAGGTCAGTTACGACATACTGGTGAGGCCTGACTGCTTGCGCATGCGCTAATCCAGCCAGCGCAAGAACCGCCAGTGCATTTAGCAAAAACGTGATAAACCCCAATCTGGATTTCATGGCGTCTCCTTTTTTGTGCGGCGTTACCGCCGTTAAGTGGTTTTGGTGTTCCGCACGCGAGCCAGCAGCGAATTCAGGCAAACGACAACCGAACCGTCGGCCGCCTGCGACCGGTGCAGGTCTGGTGAGTTGAGCCACTCCTCCAATGCTTGCCGTTCCAGGTTTGAGACCACACTAGCGTTGTCCAGTGGGATCATTTCCCCTTCAGCCGCGCACCGTGGACACCAGCCGCGCTGCGAGTTCCGGTTGCGGAGGATCAACAAAGAATCGGTTTCGATGGTGATCTTGGTTTGCTTTGCCATAGCACCCGCTTTCTGACCGGCCCACATGCAGAAACGAGTGCAGCTTGATGGAAAGCCGCGTGATTAGTCCTTACAAAGCGCTTGAAAATTTCTGATAATTTCTCGCAGCCCGGTTAAGTGCCTGAATGCAGGACAGTAGCGGGCCGTGGTATGACGACGGATGGCGCCGGTGTTGGCCGCGGAGCATGCTAGAATTCCAGCCGCGTGGGGGGTAAGGAGTCAAACGCTCTATGTCTCCGAGCGAAAGCCCGAAGCTCAAAGAACTCTATGAGTTCGGCCCTTTCCGGGTTGATCCTGAAAAGGAGATTCTGCTACGTGCCGGCGAGCCGGTTCCGCTGACCCCGAAGACGTTTCAGATTCTCCTGGTTCTCGTCCGCCATAGCCACGAGGTAGTCAGCAAAGATGACCTGATGAAAGCAGTCTGGCCGGATACGTTCGTGGAGGAGGCGAACCTCAGCCGCAACGTCTTCATGCTGCGAAAGGCGCTGGGCGAGACACCTCAGGACCATCGCTACATTGTCACCGTACCAGGCCGGGGCTATCGCCTCGCCGAGGATGTGCACCTGGTTCCCGAGCAGGAACTCTGCATTGTTGCGGCGGAACACGCTAAGGTGCAGGTACAAGTCGAAGAGACAAAACCCTGGGTATGGATTTCGTTATCTTCGATCCTCCTGATCGCTGTCGCGGTCGGCACATTTTGGTTTTTCCGGCATCCCCGAACTCTTCTCAGCAGGAAAGATACGGTCGTGCTTGCGGATTTTGCCAACTCGACCGGCGACCCCGTGTTTGATAGCACGCTGCGGCAGGGCCTGGCTGTGCAACTGGAACAGTCGCCATTTCTTGGCCTCATCTCCGAGCAGCGAATCCAGCACACGCTTCGCCTGATGGGCAGGTCGGCAGATGCGCGTCTCACTCCCGAGCTAGCCCGGGAAATCTGCGAACGCACCGGAAGTGCTGTTGTCCTGGAAGGCTCGATTTCACCCCTCGGACGTGAATACGTAGTGGGGCTACGCGCCAGGAGCTGCCACACCGGAGACATTCTCGACGACGAGCTGGTACAAGCGACGAAGAAGGAAGACGTTTTGAATGCTCTGACTCGCGTCGCCAGCAGATTCAGAGCTCGGGCGGGCGAGTCGTTGTCCAGTATCGAAAAGCACAATACCCCACTGGCAGAGGCGACAACAGATTCCCTGGAAGCGCTGGACATCTATACCGCGGCTTGGCGCGCCCACTACACAAATGGCGCCATTGCCGCTTTGCCATTATTCCAACGGGCAACGCAAATTGACCCCAATTTTGCAATGGCGCATGCAGCCTTGGGCCGTATGTACGCTGATTTGGACGAATCTGATCTTGCGTCAGCAAGCATCAGTCGAGCCTGGCAGTTGCGGGACCGTACCACCGACCCGGAGAAGTTCTTTATTGCTGCGAACTACGAGATGCTGGTAACGGGAAACCTGGAAAAGGCGCGCCAGAGTTGTGAGTCGTGGGCGCGGACCTATCCTCGCGACCCGCTGCCCCATACTTTGCTATCAGGGTATATCAGCAAAAGTTCCGGTCAATACCAGAGAGCGGCCGATCAAGCCCGCAAAGCTGTCGAACTTGATCCAGATTTTGCCATTGCCTATTACAACGTTGCTGTCAATCAGGCTTACCTCGACCGGTTGGAAGAAGCGGAGAATACTCTCAGCCGGGCGGCCGGACGTGGGCTCGAGATCGACGAGTTCATCATGTTGGACTATGACCTCGCATTCCTAAGAGGTGACCAGACGGGAATGACGAGGCAAGCCGCCCGCGCCCGAGAGAGATCAGGAGGGGAAAACTGGATCGCGAATAAAGAGGCGTTCGCGGATGCGTATTTTGGTTACATACAACAGGCGAGGAACCTCACAAGTCGTGCGGTGGCGCAAGCACGGCACGCGGGACAGCAAGAGAGAGCCGCGCTGTGGGAATCTGGAGCGGCTGTCCGCGAGGCTCTTTTCGGCAATCCTGTCGAGGCAAAGAAAAGAGCGATAGCCGCACTCCACTTGCACAGCGATCGTGAGACAGAGTATGGCGCTGCCTTTGCCTTGGCTCTTTCCGGAGATGTCTCGCGGGCTCAAGAGCTTGTCGACGACCTGGCGAAACGTTTTCCCCAAGACACAGCGGTACAGTTCAGTTATCTGCCCGTTCTGCGTGCGCAACTGGCACTGGTTCACGGCAACGCTTCGCAGGCTATCGAAGACCTGCAAATTGCTAGTTCCTATGAATTGGGCGCGCCGCGTAGCAGTATTCATGCACTCCTCGGTGCACTCTACCCAGTCTATGTGCGCGGTGAGGCATACCTCGCCGCAGGCCGCGACGCCGAGGCAGCGGCCGAATTCGAGAAGATTCTTCAGCACCGCGGAACCGTGATCAGTGATCCTGTCGGCGCTTTGGCGCATTTGCAGCTGGCGCGGGCGTTTGCGCTATCCGGAGACAAGCGGAAGGCCGATTCGGCATATCAGGATTTCCTCACCCTCTGGAAGGATGCCGATCCCGATATTCCCATCTACAAGCAAGCCAAAGCGGATTACGGAAAGCTGCAGTAGCCCGGTCTCCCGCCTCGGAAATGCACTTCTCTGGCGGCTCGTACCTGTGTAGCTGACGAGTCACGGGCCACCCGGAAGTTGGCCTGTTCGGAGTCAACTTGACGGGAAACGCCCATTCCGCCCAACTGCCTTCCTCGCTGCTGATTTTCGCGGATTAGGAACGAGAAACGCCCTGGCATCCATTGACTGCGAGTTTCCCATGCGTCGACCGCGTTCGTGTCAGCCGATTAAAAT
>JBKQKT010000088.1:0-4057 GCA_052147365.1 Candidatus Korobacteraceae bacterium
TCTTGGCCGACGTGGACACGAAGGCGCTGGACAACTGGAAACTGGAATGGACGTTCAAGTCTCCGATTGCCAAGCGCAACAACCAAGAGCGTGTGCGGGCGTTCTTCCGCCGCTGCTTTGAGCTTGGGGACATTCCCAAGAACCCAACGCTGCTGTGGGAGAAAGTCAAGGTCAAGAATCTAGGGCTGAATGTGAACCCGCTGGAGCCGAAAGAATACGCTGCGCTGCTGAAGGCCGTAGATCACGTTAAGGCCATCACGCCAACGCAGACCGTGCGGGTCAAGGCGCTCATGCAACTTCAACGCTGGTCTGGGCTGAGTCTGGTGGATGCCGTCTGCCTGTCGAAAGACGAACTTGTTGAGGTGCGTATTCCGACGATGTGAATGGTCGATTCCAGCGCGATGTGAATGGTCATTCCGGCCATGTGAATAAAGTCGGAGCGCAGCGACGCTGGGACTACAATCATGCCCGACACCTTCGAGATTAATCAAGGTGCACGATTCATATTCAGCATTGTTTCGTTTCCGTTTTTGTCATTGTTTCGTCTCTCAGTTGCCCTCTTGAAACCAGTTCTTTGTTCTTGCTCGTTTTCGTCTTGGTTGTGTCTATCCCCGTTTTTCTCGGAAAAATATCGCGCCAGGATCGCCTAAGAGCGACGATCTCCGACTCGGTCGACCCACAGCATCCCTGGTTTTGTCTCTCTTCGGTCGCATTTCACTTTTCCAAAGTCTGGCCTGGGTTAGCCCAAAGCTCTGTTTGCTCGAATGTGTTCACCTTGTGGGCGACATAGTTCCAGTACTGAGTCGATATCTCCTGTTGGACTTCTTCGAAGAGGTTCGCGAAGTAGTACAAGCTGCTGATCGGCGTGCCGCGTCCGTTCTGGCGGACCGCGGCGTACTTGCGCAGGGCGCCCAGCAAAATGGCACGCTCGACGTGGAGGAGCGAGACACCGCGATGATGGAGCGTCAGAGCCAGTTTCTCATCGGCGGCCGTAAAACTACTCTGTACGCAGCGGCGCTGGAGAAACCGACGTTTCACTTCTTCCACATAGCGTCGCGATTCGTCGCTGGCAGCGGAATCGTACTCGCGCTGATAAGGCCAGAAGCGATCTCTGATCTCGATGACGCCGTCTGCTCTCAGGGTGCAGACACCTTGCCGCTCTAGTTCTTCGAGGGCAAGATGCATATCGCTTTCCTTTCTGCCCAGCGCTCTAGCCAACTCTGCCGGTGTAGCCGACAGAGCGCCTCGGCCCCGCTCGGCGTGTAAGCAAAGCCAGACGAACAGTTTGAAAGTTGCGTCGGAAAGCAGTTCGAGGGCGCAGCGAACTTCCCGGCCGGCGGCAAACCAGCCGGTCGGCTGTTTCAGTTGGAAACGAGTTCCCCCACTCATTGGCCATCCTCCTCGTCGGGCTTGCGACCGAGCTGCTTGCGCATGGACTCGCCCTTGAGTTCGATGCGGTAGGCGTTGTGCAGCAACCGGTCGAGGATGCTGTCGGCAACGGTGGGATCGCCGATCTGTTCGTGCCAATGGGTCACCGGCATCTGTGAGGTCAGAATCATGGAGCGGTGCTGATAGCGGTCATCACAGACCTCGAGAAAGTCGCGGCGCTCACCGTCCTTCAGGGGCGCCATGGCAAAGTCGTCGAGCAACAGCACATCGATCTGCGCCAGTCGGAGCAGCATCCGGCCCATGCTGCCATCGGCCTGGGCTACGGCCAGTTCCCGAAACAACTCGCTGGTTTTCTTATGCAGAACCGAGAATCCCTCCCGGCATGCTTTCTGCGCCAGGGCACACGCCAGCCAGCTCTTGCCGATGCCGGTGGGACCGGTGAACACCAGATTGAGTTTCTGGCGCACCCATTCGCTGCTGGCGAGCGTGCGCAACAACCTGCGATCCAGCTCGCGGGGATGTTGGTAGTTGACATCTTCGATCACGGCGCGTTGTTTCAACTTGGCACAGCGCAGCCGGCGCCCCAGGGCCCGATTCTCTTTCCACAGCCATTGTTGATCGACCAACAGGGCAAACCGTTCTTCGAAACTGAGTTGGTGCGACTCGGTGGTTTCCAGTTGAGCGCGGAAGGCATCGGCCATCCCGTGCATTTTCATGGTGTGTAGTTTCTCGATCGTGGGTTGATTCAACATGTTCGTTGCCTCCTAAGTTGGCGTTTATTGCACGAGCTTGGTGGGGGACTGGTAGTAGTGACCGCCGCGGAGATTTTCATGCTGCGGGCTGGAGCGCTCCGGTTCCTGCGCCAGGGTTGGTTGTCCGTCCAGGCCTCGTTTCAGGATCGACTTCAGGCTGGGATAGGAACAGGCCTGTCCTTCGAGGGCGCGTCGGCAAGCCGCTTCCAGCCGAGGGTGGGAGTAGGCCTTGGCTAGGCTCTGAATGCCCAGACAGGCGCGATAGCCCATCTCCGGATGAGGTTTGCTGTCCAGGATGGTACGGATGACTTGGGCCGTGGCCTCGCCCACGCTCTCCCCCCAATGAATCAACCGTGAGGGGGTCCACTCCAGATGAGCCTGATGGCTCTTGGGCATGTGCTCGCGCACCGTGCTGTGGTGGTAGGCCGTGAAGTTGCGCACGTGCGACACCACACGTTTTCCGCGATGAAAGATCTCCACGGTGTTGGCGGTGGAACGGGCTTCGAGCTGTTCCCCGACCAGCGAATAGGGAACGCTGTAATAGTGGCGATCGACCTCGATGTGGTAGTCGATGTTTACGCGCACCGTCTTCCACTCGGCCATGACATAGCGCTCGGCGGGAAGCGGCTGCAACGCGGGTCGATCCAGGGCGGCATAGAGCGAGGCACGACTCCCTTCCCGCTTGCGGAAAGGACGCTGATTCAAGCGTTCCAGGAGTTTCGCAATGGCTTGGTTGAGATCGGCGAGAGAGAAGAACTTGTCGTGGCGTAGTACGGCGATGAGCCAGCGTTCTGACAGGAGCACGGCCGCTTCCACTTTGGCTTTGTCCCGAGCTTTGTAGGGCCGCGCCGGCATAATGGCAACGCCGTAAAACTGTGCCATCTCCAGGTAGGTGCGATTCAGATCGGGCTCATAGCGGCAGGCACGAGTGACGCCGGTGCGGGGATTGTCCGGGACGATTAACTTACTGGTGCCCTGGAAGAACTCGAAGGCCAGGACGTGACACTCGATCCAGTTGGAAAGGTCCTGGCTGAGTGTGGCTCGCGCAAAGGCGTAGGAACTGGCGCCCAGTACGGCTACGAACAGCGAGGCCGGTTGGGCCGCCCCCGTTTCGCGATCGTAAATCGGAATGGTGGCACCGGCCCAATCGACAAACATCTTCTCGCCAGCACGGTGCTCCTGGCGTAGAACCACGTCCTGCTTCCGGTGCCATCGCCGGTACAACTCGCAGAAGCGACTGTAGCGATATCCCTCGGGCTGGCTCTGGCGATACTCTTCCCAGAGTAGTTGTAACGTCACATACTTGTTGCTTTGCAGCTGGCGATGGATGGCTGCGAAGTCGACGGGCCCCCGGACCGATGGACTGCCACCCGCCGGTGCAGCGGGAAAAAGCAATTCATTCAATCGGCGATCGTCACAATCCTCGGGCAGAGGCCAACTCAGACCCGCCGCCCAAGCCCGTTCTAGATAACGATGAACGCTGGCTTGGCCGATGGAACAACTACGGGCGATCTCGTTCTGCAGCAGGCCAAGATCGTACCGCAAACGCAACACTTCTTTGATTTTTCGCATGGACAGAGCCTTCTGGGACATTCGGTTTCTCCTCTAGCCAGAGGAGAAATCCCCATTGGTTGTCCAGCACCGCTTTCCGCTCCTACTCAGAAAGCTCGATCCAGAAACGTCAATATCAACCCCGGTTCCAACCCGCCTCTTTCATCGCGGTTCGGATTATTCACATCCCCGGAATCTCTATTCACATGCCCGGAATCCTTATTCACATCCTCCCGGAATCTCTATTCACATCGCCCCGGAATCGGTATTCACATGCCCCGGAATACGCACATTGCCACACTGGAGCGCATCTCCGATTATTTGCTGCGTACAGAAGATGCTACTGCGTTAGGGTTGCTTGCAAA
>JBKQKT010000089.1:0-16549 GCA_052147365.1 Candidatus Korobacteraceae bacterium
CGTAGCAAGCGATCCGCTTTCGAGACAAATCCGCCATAGTCCTTGGTTGCCAAGTCCAGATAGACGTATCCAGTGAGAAGCCCTTCTTCGTCTCGGATCATGGCTGGCCCTCGGGAAAAGTAGACTTTTGCGACTTGCGAGACTGGAATCTGAGCGCCAGCGGGTGTGGCAATCACGACCTGTCGCAGGTGCTCAATATCGTCGCGAAAATCACGGCTGTACCGAACGTTAATCGGATAGCGTTGCCTGCCTTCCACATTCTCGGCAATATTCTCACCACCGATTCCTGAAGACACTGCTTGTTGAACGTCTGCCACAGTCAATCCATAACGGGCAGCCTCGGGTCGATCCACTTCGACGTTGATGTAGAAACCCTCGGCGACACGTTCGGCAAACACAGAACGCAGTTCCGGGATGCCACCAAGTACTTGTTGAAGCTGCGTGCCTGCCTGTTGAATCCCCTCTACGTTTGGTCCCTGAATCTTTAGACCAACCGGAGTCTTGATACCTGTCAACTCCATGTCGAGACGATTCTGCACTGGCATAGTCCAAGTGTTCGTCAGCCCCGGAAACTGGAGCTTTTCGTCCATTTCGCGGATGAGCCTTTCGTAGGTCATCCCCGGTCTCCATTGCTCGCGGGGTTTCAACATGATGGTGGTGTCGTACATATCGAGAGGTGCGTTGTCAGTCGGGCTATCTGAGCGGCCCACAGCGCCAAAAACAGACTCGACTTCTGGGAAGCTCTTAATGATGCGGTCTTGCTCCTGAAGAAGTTGCGATGCTTGCGTGATGGAAATGCCGGGCAAAGCCGTAGGCATGTAGAGGGATGAACCTTCGTAGAGTGGAGGCATGAATTGGCTGCCGATGCGCAATGCCAACGGGAATGTCACTACTAGAAACACAAGATTCAAAAGCAGCGTCGTTTTGCGGTATCGGAGACAGAGTTTGAGCACGGGCAGATAGAGGGCCTGCGTCCAACGAGAGAAAGGATTGCTAGATTCTGAGCGAAGTTTCCCACGGATAAAAATGAGCATGAGAACGGGAACAAGGGTCACCGCAAGGATCGAAGAAAACGCCACTGCCATCGTCTTCGTCCAAGCCAAGGGCCGGAACATCCGTCCCTCCTGTGCTTCGAGCAGGAAAACAGGAAGGAAGGAGACCAGAATAATAAGGAGAGAGAAGAAAATGGCCGGGCCGACCTGTTTTGCGGCACCGATAAGAATCTGACGCCTCTTCTTTTCGCTTATCTCGATTGTGCGCTGGCCGTTTTCTGCGATGCCATATTCAGACAAGTGACGATAACCGTTCTCCACCATCACAATGCTGGCGTCGATGAGCACTCCGATGGCTAGAGCCAGTCCGCCTAGCGACATGATGTTAGAACTCACATTGAGGAAATACATGGGAATGAAAGAGGCGACCACCGCAATCGGCAGGGCCAGAATGGGGATCAGCGCGGAACGAAAGTGGAAGAGAAATGCGATGGTGACAAAGCTCACGATAATTGCTTCTTCTAGGAGATCGCGCTGCAAAGTCCCGATGGAAGCCCGAATCAGCGCGGAGCGGTCATAGCCCGAAACGATCTCTACCCCTTTCGGAAGAGTGGGTTTGATCTCATCCAGTTTCTTCTTTACCCCGTCGATTACCCTCAGGGCGTTCATCCCGTAGCGCATCACGATGATGCCGCCCACGGTCTCACCTTCACCGTTCCACTCTGCGACACCCTCGCGAATGTCGGGACCAAAGGTGACATTGCCTAAGTCACGCACCAACACGGGGGTTCCGTTCTTAGTGGCGACAGGAACCGTTTCGAGGTCTTGGAGGGACCGCAGGTAACCCAAGCCGCGAATCATGTACTGCGCCCCGCCCATTTCGAGGACACGTCCCCCGACTTCGTTGGTGCTTTCTCGCACGCGGTCAATGACCATCGAAAGGGGAATGTTGTAAGCCCGGAGCTTGTTGGGATCGACGTTTACTTGGTACTGACGGACGAATCCTCCAATGGTGGCCACCTCCGATACGCCTTGAACTGTTTCGAGTTGGAAACGCAAGTACCAGTCTTGCAGGCTTCGCAAGTCAGCAAGACTGTGCTGGTGCGTGCGGTCGATCAGCGCGTATTCGTACACCCAGCCCGCACCCGTGGCGTCCGGCCCAATCATGGGCGATACGTTTTTCGGAATAGTCCCCTGCAATTGCTGGATGTATTCCAAGACACGGGACCGCGCCCAATACAAGTCCGTGCCGTCTTCGAAGACAACGAAGACATAGGAATCTCCGAACATCGTCTGCGCCCGGACAGCTTTGACATGTGGTGCTGCGAGGAGTGTGGATACGATGGGATAGGTGACTTGATCTTCGATTATGCTTGGCGGCTGCCCCTCCCACGGGATATGAACGATCACCTGCACATCGGAAATATCCGGGAGCGCATCAAGCGGGATGTTCTTAATGGACCAGATGCCAGCCAACACAAGCAGCAGTGTGCCAGTGAAAACAAGGAACCTGTTCCGTGCGCACCAATCGATTAAGTTTGAAATCATGGCTACATTCCCCCTTCGGCGATTAGGGTGAGTTGCTTGGCAGCTACGGCAGCGGCGCTCTTAGTGGCTGTCACTGTGATCTGCCAAGTTCCGCCGCTTTCGAGCTTCGCTTGCCCCTCGTAGATGCCGTTGCCCTTCTCGCTGAGTTGGGTCACGACATTCATGGAGGCCATGCCCATCTCTGGCATCCCCGGCATGTAGCTGCGGACGCTCACCGTCGCTCCTGTAAGGGCGTTACCGTCAGACCCTTTGATCTGCACTCGATAAAGGTTCGTGCCTTTGTGGGCTGGTGAGGGCTCGGTTGTAAATTCGATTTGCGCAGCAGCCTGAGGTGTGGCTGCGGTCATTCCCGCTGCTTCTGCACTTGCCGGCGGAGGTATAAAAGACCCGATAGCGGCTTGCAGCTGGCTCTCCGAATCCACTAGGAAATTGGCGGAGGTGACGATGCGCTCTCCGGGCTTCAAACCACTGAGGACGATGTACTCCTCTCCTGCCCTTTGCCCAAGCTGAACCTGCCGTGGTTCCAAGTAGCCTGCCCCACGATCCACGAAGACAATTTGCCTCGTTCCTGATTGCAGAACGCCGCTTGCGGGAATAACCAGTTGCTTCCGAAGGGGCACCTGAAGATTCACATTCACGAACATGCCCGGTGTGAGGGTCAGTTTGGGATTTGTAAAGACCATTCGGACGCGTGAAGTGCGTGTTGTCATGTCTACATCGGGATAAATGAAATCCACGCGCCCGTGAAAGACTCGGCCCGGATAGGAATCCACCGTTAGAGAAGTGGGGGCACCAACCCGCACACGGCTGAGGTCATTCTGAAAAACTTGTGCAAGAACCCATACCACTGAAAGGTCCGCCACGGTGTACAACCGGGTATCAGGCTGAACAGCTAGGTTAGGAAGAGCGTTTCGCTCGGTGATATAGCCGGACACCGGGGAATCGATCTCCAGCGCGTCAACGACTTCGCCCGTGGATTCAAGTCGGGCAATTTCTTGCGAGGTAATATTCCATTGGCCCATGCGGTCTTTCGTAGAATCGAGCAGGGACGCAACACCTGATGCAACGCCCGGCACCGTACTCTGCGAGAGGTCTTTCGCATTCCGCTTTGCCAAAAGATACTCGCGCTCAGCGGCAATAAGTTCTGGACTGTGAAGAGTGAAAAGCGGCTGCCCCTTGCGGACGTACTGATAAGTCGAGTCGGCAAATACCTTCTCGATGTGCCCCGAAATGCGGGTTTGAACATAGGAGAGTCGTGTCTCGTCTATCGCGACCGTTCCTGTGGTCCGAATCTCGTCTTGAACTGACTTGATCGCTACAGCACCGAATTTGACTCCAATGGACTGTTGCCGTTCAGCCGATAGCTGCACTGGGGCGAGTGGTGTTTCCGTCTGTTGTTCTGATGGCGACACCGAACTCGTCTCGCGGGAATCCGTAACATTCGTTGCTTCCTTCGGTGGTTGCACCTGCGCGGTTGACCGATGAGCCCTCCACCAAAAGCCTAGAAGAAGGACAACGAGGACAAGATTACCAGCCAGCGTGATCAAAAAAGCTTTTCGATAATTCTTCATTTTCATGCTCCTGCTGCGTTAGCGCAGCGAGACTCCCGTTAGTTCTTCGATCTGTCCCAATGCCGCTTCGTGCTCGGAAATGGTTTGCCAGTACTCCTCGTCCAGTTTCAGCACGTCAAGGAAGGAAGCCAGTAAAGCTACGAAATCTTGACGATTCGATTCGTAAGCAGCGAAGCCCGCCTGTAATTCCGCCTTCGCTTGTGGCAGAAGTCCATCACGGTAAATCTTCAAAAGCTCCGCGGATTTCTCGACGGCCACATACTGTTGTCGCAACGTTGAGGAAACTTCTTGCGACTGTGCCTCAAGTTCACTCTGTGCCCGGTTCTTGTCGATTTCGGCTTGCGCGAGTTCAGGCTGTTGCTTTCGTTTCCGATAGATCGGAATGCGTGCTCCGACCGTGAATTGGTAATACGCACGGTATTGGCTCGGGTCCGTGCGCTGCCACATGAACTGGGCGTTGAAGTCAGGGTAGAAGTCCTTCTTGGCAATCTCGATGGCCACCTTCTGTCTGTCCACGGTCTTTTGCGCACCGGATATTCGCGGGTTGTTTGACTGCGCAGCAGACAATAGCTCATCGAAATTTCTTGTTATGGAGGACTCGCCTATCTCTTCCGTCAAGAGATCGGGTGAGGTCTGGAGACGGCCTAGAAGTTGCTTCAGTTCCGCTTGAAGTTTGCCCGCCTCCAGCCGATTCGCCGTGATCTCCCTAAGCAATTTGGTTTGCTCAAGCTGGGCTTGGAGAACTTCCTGCTGATTGCCCATGCCGCTTCGGTACTTCACTTCTGCGGCTTGCTCCATTTGCCGAAGAAGTTCGCTGTCCCCGTCCAGAATTGCGCTCTGCTTGGTCAAAAAGGCGACGCGAAAGTAGGCCATCTTAAGGTCGGAATGAATGGCTCGGCGTATGGCCTCAACTCTCTGTTCGGAGATTTCAGCATCCTTGTTCGCAAGCTCTCGACGTAGGCGTATTTTTCCGGGATAGGGAATATCCTGTGAAACGCCCAATCCGATATATGCAAAATCACTGTTTGTGAATCCTGCAAACGGACGCGGACTCCCAACGTTGAATTGTTGAAGAGCTACTTGGGGATCGGGCAGAGTTCCAACCTGAGTGGGCATCTGCTGCATGGATTGCCACTCCTGTTTGGCGGCGTGAATCTGAGGGTTGTTGTTCTCCGCTTCGACAAGCAGATCAGCCAGTTTGCTCGTTTCACTATTTTCCGTCTTCTGCTGCGCCGATCCACTCTGTCCTCCGCATAGGAGTCCCACGAAAACAAACATCCAAGCCAGAATACACTTCATGATTCTGTCCTTTCACAATCCGGCGTGATTCACGCCTTGGGTCTCGGTTCCGAATGGAGAAGTACCGTTGGAAATGAGCGCACGAAGACACCCGTGCGCCTCAGGATTTGTTTCGGGACAGACTCAGATCAGGAAGGTACAGAGGAGGGATCGCAAAGGAGGCGGAGAAAGCTCTTGTGGAACACTCCGGGGATGGACGTTCTCGGAGTTCGCTACATTGATGGCCGAGGTCAAAGCCGCTGCCAGTTCTAGCTTTACAGTGGTCTTCGACACTTCAGTCTTTGATTCGGGCAGTGGGGCTTGCGATACCGAACAGCAAGAGGCGCTGCGCGTCGTGATGCTTTGCGCAGCATGCTCGCCCATATCCATTTTGTCGCACTGAGATTGCATTTCCATTGAGCCGCAATCGCCCGTTGTGGACGAAAGGAGCGCACACAGGGAAAGCGGATTTGGACAAGCAACTGCGAGTCCAAGGACCAGCACGGATATGACAAGCCTCTTCACAGCGTAGCTATCCTCCCACTCCCACCAACTATGATAGCTTGAATCACGTCCTCCCGGTATGTGAGGTATGTCACATTGGTTAGCCAGCTATGCTCCCCGGACGCTCACATACCGCAGACCAGAGCAGCCTGTGCTATAAATCCGAGATGCCCAAAACCACCGAACAGTTGCTACTTTTCAAATACGTCGGTCGTGAATTCACTCCGTTGGTGGAGTTAATCTGCTCCTGTGTGCAAACAGAAGGCAGAGCATTCGAGAACACGTGCCCGCGAACTGCTCGTCGCGTACCCTTCGGCAAACAGGGTGCAAGGAGCAAGAGATGGGACACGGCAGACACCCTAAAATGAAGGAAAGGAGAAAGCCATGAAATTCAGCGTAAAAGGTCTGGCTTTTGCATCCGCAATCCTGTGGGGAGTGGCGATGCTGGGCATGGGTCTGGCGAACTTGATCTGGGGCAACTATGGACAGCAGTTCCTCCAGACAATCGCGTCGGTCTACCCCGGCTATCATGCGACTCGCAGCATCGCGGAAGTCGTGGTTGGGACTCTTTACGGAGCGGTAGATGGTCTTATCGCTGGCGCTGTCTTCGCGTGGCTCTACAATCAGTTTGCTAAGCCCGGAGTCTGAGCGTCAAGACTGAAAGGCGACCTTGCTGAGATTCGCAGGTTAGCGTGAGCGAGCCAATGGATCGTTACCTATTGCCCGAACAGGCGAAGCGTTTCTATGACCGCCTCGGCTCAGCGCAGGACTGGCAAGCCTTCTACGAAAACCCCGCCGTCAACGAACTGATCGCGCACGCCGCCTTCGACTCAGCACACTCCGTGTTCGAGTTTGGGTGTGGCACGGGGGCACTAGCTGCTCGGCTGTTGCAGCACAAATTGCCAGCAGATGCTCGGTACGTTGGGCTGGACATCAGCAGCACTATGTTGTCGCTTGCGCGTGAGCGTTTGAAGCCGTGGTCAGAACGCGCACGCGTCGATCAAAGCAACGGCACTCCCCGCATACTTCAGCCTGATGATCGCTTCGACCGCTTCGTTTCGACCTACGTGTTCGATCTTCTGGCTCCCGACTTCATAGATCAACTTTTGTCAGAGGCTCGCCGCCTGCTGATGCCCGGAGGGAAGCTCTGTCTGGTGAGCATGACGTTCGGTACGTCTCCCCTCTCACGCGCAGTATGCTGGGGCTGGCAACGCTTGTGGCGGCTCAGTCCGAGCATCGTGGGCGGCTGCCATCCCATCGAACTGTGGGACTATGCGTCATCCGGCGACTGGAGTCCGATTCACCGAGCTACCTTGACAAGCTGGGGCATCAGTTCGGAAGTTCTTCTCGCCTCCGCGAAATAGTAATCAGGTTCGACCTGTCAGCCGGCCCCAAGTGCGGTCTGGATCAAAGCTTCCTGTTGCCAGAATTTAAGTCACCAGTGGCGGGGTTGGCAAGGGGTGACCCCGATCACATATTTATTGCTCCCCGAATCTAAAATGGTTCATCGTTCCCGAAGAGGTTGCAGGGGGACGAGGAATGCATCGGTCTAGTCGGGGCTGTGGCAGTCGGAGGTCTTCAAGTGAATAAGAGCAAAACGATCTTGAGTAGTGCGGTCGTGCTTTACTTCATTGTTTGCTTCGAAATCCTGATCATGATCAGCCCCTTCGCAGGCTTCTTCTATTCGGCGTTCAATCCCTTTCTACTAGGGTTGGCGAACTATCGAGCGACGAAGTGGCTCAGTTCCTTTTTCTTCACCCACATGGTAGTGCCACCGACTGATTTGCTGAAATCAATACGGGTCATGGGGTCAGTCCTGTTCATGCTTGGACTCGCGGTCTTCCTTGTTTGTGCGGTTCAGGTTTATTCAAGCAAGTTCTTCAGTAAGGGACGGCCTGTGGTGAAGGGACTCTACTCTTCCATCAGGCATCCGCAATACGTCGGACTTGCTATCGCGGGGATGGGACTCGCAATCCTGTGGCCCAGATTCCTTGTCGTCGTCCTTTGGCTTGCAATGATATTCGTCTATTTCCTGCTCTCCAAAGATGAAGAAGGCAGGATGGAGAGACAACATCCGGACGCTTATCCGGAATACTTGGCAAGAACGGGCATGTTCCTGCCGAAGGGAATTGAGGATTCGCTCTCGTTCTCGACTGCTTTGGGCAAGGCTGTGCTGTTCGTCGTGATTTCCGCCCTTGCAATCGGAGGGGCTTTCGTCCTGAGAAGCTACACGGTCAACCACCTGCCGCTCTGGACAGGCTCGAATGTCGTCGCGCTCGCGGTTCTCCCAGAAGACCAGCCGATGATGGATCACAGGATGGGTGACATACTGAAGGTCGAAGAAGTCGAGTCGAGACTGAAACCAAGCCAACCTTATCTCGCATACTTCCTACCCACCAACTACGTGATGCAGGGACTCATTGCCGACACGGGCGGCGATTGGCAACTCTACAAGAAACATCACTCCATCAGCAGGTTTGCCGACTGGGTGTTCCATCCGTTCAGCCACTTGGGGGGAATGCACCATTCGGTCTACGATTCAGCGGAACATTCGCTACACAATATGGCTGCTGGCTCGGTCAGAAGAGTGATCTTCTTGAGGGTTTCGAACCTCTCGGTGAGCAAAGCTTCAGACGTGTTTGCCATCAATGCGACGAGAACACCTGACTTCATGGTTGACTTGGATGTCCACAGCCTCAACGTTTTGAACATCAAGAGCCTCCCCGCGGAAACGGCTTGGGGCAAAGTGCCTACACCAGCCTTTTGATGAGGTGGCCACGGCAGGGAATTAGTTCATTCGACCCGGCAAAGACAATAGAGAAACTGCTGCGTCGTACCGAACGGCGTATCATGTAATTCCTTCAAGCTTTCCAGCAGTCGAAACCGCACGCCGAACTCTGCGTGCAGCGACTCCGCGTCATAGCGGACCACTTCGAGTCCGCTACATTTTGTGGGGCCTTCGGGGCCGAACGTACTGACCAATACGTGCCTCCCAGACCTGACCGCTTTGGCGACTTGACGGACGTAAGCTGTACGCTGGTCGGTCGTTCTCAGAAAATGAAACACTGCCCGGTCGTGCCACACATCGTAGGCGCTGGGTGATAGTTCCGCGTCCGTAATATCCCCGACAATCCATTGGACGCGTTCGGCGGCATGTCCCAAGCGCCTCTTGCTCACATCGATGGCCGTTGGAGAAACATCTAGGACGCTAATGTTCTGGTAGCCACAGGCGAGCAGGTCATCCACCAACGTGGATTCGCCACCGCCAACGTCGATGACGGAACTGGAACGTGCTGGCGCAATCTTTTTTATGAGTTCAAGGGATTTTTCTAGGTGCGGACGGTACCAACTGACTGCATCGGGAGCCTTGGCCGTATAGACACTCTCCCAATGTGATCGTGCGTCCATAAGGCACCTCCGTCCTTCTCAATCTACTAGCTTGATTTTTGCTCCGCAACGGGGGCTTCCCCGTATCGAGGACGGTTTGTCACGGCGGTGGTTACGAACCTTTAGTCTCCTGACCAGCATCAGCCTCGACAATCGCCTCCGTTAATTCAACGACTTACGATCTGGGCGGCAATACCCCTTTTGAACCACTATCGTTTTTCAATGAGTTAGCGAGTTCGCCGCTCTGGGAGCCGGAAGCAGCGAAACCCGACTCGATTCATTTACTGGAGAAGTGGAGTCCAGCAGCCAAGTTCCCGGTAAGGCGAATAACCTGCGTTGGTTCTCACATTAGATTGTGCTTGACTCTGGACTACACTCAAGGGTGTACGGTGGGGGTGTCGGATGTCTGGTGCGAGGAAGTTAATGCGAATCGGGCAGGTGTCCAAACAGATAGGCGTAAGTATAGACGCCATTCGCTTTTATGAGCGCAACAGACTGCTTGCAGCGCCCACACGCAGCGAAGGTGGGTTTCGTCTGTACACCTCTGATGATCTTTCCGCGTTGCAATTCATTCGTAGCTTACAGGCGATGGGTTTCTCGCTGCATGAGATTCGCGATTTTGTGTCTTTGAGAACCAATGATCTGCGTGCGTGCTCCGCTGTACGGAAGATGCTTGACCACAAGCTACAAGACATTCACGCAAAGAGAATCGCGCTGGCGAAGCTGGAAGACGAACTGAAGGCCGCAATGACAAAGTGCAACGCTCAACTTAAGCGCCCACGGGGGAAGAAGAACGGACGCTGCCCGGTCCTAACGGTCTTTGGAACATCCAAACACAACGGTGCCGAATGAACATTGAATTGTTATACGTGGCCAACTGTCCGAATCACGTTGTTGCGCTTGAGCGGCTCCGTGCAATCCTATCTGCGGAAAGTGTTCAAACGCCCGTCAACGAAGTACTGGTGAGCGATGCTGCGATGGCGCAATCTCTCAAGTTTCCCGGCTCACCAACGATCCGCATAAACGGGCAGGACGTTGAACCGCAGAGCGAACAAATTGCTTCGTTTGGATTGATGTGCCGCTTGTATTCGGATGGCAGCGGTGCTCCGTCTGAACAAAGGCTACGAGTTGCACTCGAACGGGCGCGTGGCTTGAGGGTCTAATGGCTGGTTGGAAGACAAGCGGTGTTTCGGTGGGTGCGATCCTTACTTCGCTGCTTACACTGGGTTGCTGTCTACCATTGCCGTTTTTGGGCGCAGCAGGTTTGGCCGGGGCTTCCGTCTTCTTGGCTGGCGCACGGCCTTGGCTCTTGGGGCTTTCAGTGATCCTGCTAGGAGCAGGTTTTTATCAGGTCTACCGTGGGATGCGCTGCCGTGCGCGCCAAAGCAAGACCGCAATCGTACTGCTGAGTCTCGCCACTCTTGTTGTGGTTCTTCTTCTTCTGTTTCCTCAAGTCATAGCCAGCGTTCTTGCTGACCTTTCGGGTAAGCAATGAAGAAGCGCCTGAGCATACTCGCGGTTTTGGTGTTGGTGGGATTGTTCGCTCTGGGTCGGCACTTCTACGGCGGGGGAGCAGTTCCGGCAGGACAGCCGCCACTTGTCTCCCTCACGTCAACGAACTTTGACCAACTGCGTGCAGCGTTCAATTCGGCATCCGGCGAAGTGCGTATCGTTCTATTGCTTTCACCAACGTGACCAACCTGTCTGCGGGGGTCTTCCGCAGTTGAAGACGTTCTGGCGCAAAATACAAATCCGCACATCCGTGTTTTTGCGGTGTGGGAACCAATTCTGCCAACGGACTATTCCAGTCCCGGCACGGCTGTCCTGAAGCGGCTGTCTGACCCGAGAGTTGAGCAGTACTGGGATAAGAACCATCTGTTCGCAGAGAAACTGGGACACAAGATTGAGTCTGACGTAGGTCAACCTCAGCCGAAATGCTGCACCCGCACAGGAATTCAGTGGGATGAAGTCGCCGTCTACCCTCCAGACTCACACTGGGATGAACAACTTCCGCGTGCCGTCTTCTTAAATGGTCCGGTGGTTCGGTCACTTGATTTCTCGAAAGTGGTCGCAGACCTGCTTTCCAAGTGAACCTCTAGCTACCGCGCCAAAGCCCAAGGGCTGTTCGTCCTCGAAGTCAGAGAGGAGATTCAAGCTATGACAAAGCAAATAGAAGCTTGCTGTAGCACGCCAGCAGCGATGTGCTACTGGTTCGTAGTCTCGCTGATCACGTGGGGAGTGCTGAGCCTCATAGGAATCTATTGGCGTCCTCTCCATGCGCCGTCAGCGGCTGCATGCCTTTTCGCCATGGCCATCGGCTGCCTCGCCAACTGGCTCAAGAATCGCTCTTTTCACTGCGCTATAACTGGTCCACTTTTTCTGATCGCTGCCGTCACTTTTCTCCTCGCAGGAGTAGGCGTGATCCATTTCAACGCCTTTTTGGTTTGGCCATTCGTTCTCATCGGAATCGGAATAGCGTTTCTGTTGGAATGGCGGTTTGCGAAGCGTTCTGCTTCTTAGCTTTGTAGAATGCAAATTGAATCATCAGATTCCCGCTTTGTGTGCCGCTCGAACAATTCGTAGAGCGCAGCGGGCTTAAACTCCCGCTTCTCCCTCAAAACGTCACCAAACGGAATTTCAGCAGGAAGAAAATTCCCACGTAGCCCATCACGATGACCAAGAACGGCACAAAGAAGCCGGGCTTCCCGCGCAGGATGATGACCCACATCGCCATGCAGAACGGCCCGAGGGCGCAGAACACCGCTTTCATCAAGAACTTTTCATCGCTGCTTCCCCAGCCCCATGCCATGAAGCCGAACACAGGCAAGAGCAGGGTGAAGCCAGCGAAGACAATGGAGTTCATAAGACCACGAATCACTGTTTTCTCCCCTTTGGCTGCCCCAGTTGGAATTTCAGAACTCTCCTGACTGGCCGCTCATGCGGCGGCGACCATCTCTTGCTGCTTTGCTTCCCGCACGAGGCGCACCACCGTTGCACGTGAGACTCGATAGCGTTTCGCCACCTGAGTAAGGCTCATGCCGGAGAGGCGGTCACGGACAATTGCTGCCCGGTCAATGTTGAGCGGGGTACGCCCGAGCCGCTGGCCCTCCAGCTTGGCTCGCCGCATACCCGCCTTGATGCGCTCTACAATGAGGCTCCGTTCGAGTTCAGCAATGGAGCCGATCATCGTGATGAACATCCGCCCCATCGGCCCGCTCGTATCGATTGCCTCTCTGGCACTAATGAATTCAATCCCGAGTTCGTGGAGTTCATCCACGATTTGAAGAAACTCCTTGGTGCTTCTGGCAATGCGGTCGAACGCTGCAACCAAAATCACCGAGAACTCCCCTCGCCGTGCATCGGCCATCATGGCGTCTAGCCCCGGACGCCGTGCTTTGCTGCCCGAGATTCCGCGGTCGCAGTATTCACGGCTGACTTCAAAGCCTCGTTGCGCTGCCAGTTTTCGAAGGTCGAGAATTTGATTTTCAAGATGCTGGTCGGGCGTGCTGACTCGGGCGTAGATGGCCGCTCTTTTCATATCTTCTCCTTTTGATTCCATCCTTCGATCATCGAAAGGCTTATCGAAACTGGATTCTCCTGCCTGCAAAACGGGCACCTCTTGGGACGCCCATAACTACGAATTGTCGCCATGGGCTGGCTCTCGCAGGCAAAGCTTAAAAGACCACGCCGTTCATCGACGGCTTCCACGAAATGAAGTAAGTCGGCGGAACTTTTCTTGGCATCGGTCATTCCATTCGTCTCCATGAGTGCCTTCGTTGGAGTCTGCGTCTGGCGAATTCGCAAACCGCATACTCGGGGCTGAAAAGCCCGAACACGTCCCGCACCAACGAGAGCAAATCGCCGATCTCGTGATCCGAACACAATTCCAAACGTTCCCTCAGTTGCGCCGCGACCCAAAGCACCTTGAGTCGTTCGAGAAGATCGTGCGATCCGGCCACCTTCCTGTGGTACTCGAAGAGTTCTTCAAGTTCTTTTGGCAAGTGCTCCATTTGCTCTCCACTTGTAGTATACAAACCACGGGGGGATTTTAGCTATCCGTAACCATTTGAAACTACAGTACTTGCGTGAGAATAGTCGATTTCCACCTCGCCTCTGTATACTTTGGGTGAGGAATAGAATTGGAGTTCCGACCAATGCCGACTGACTTCGTTTTCCGCCTGAATGGGACATTCATACCCGAGATCAACGTCGGGCGAGCCCTAATCGATGGGCAACAGGTTGGTGAGCTACAGCTTTCTGTTCGTGACCCCGAGGTCGGCTGGTTCACCATCGATGGCAGTCCTGATTTTGTCCTCGAATACCGTGATGAGGCTTCGTGGGGATTGGTGCCGTTGGAACTTCGCCGGGCTTCTACCGACAAGGGCTGGAACCGGACGACACCGCAAGAACTTATAGGCGTTTTGTTGGTCGCAGGAGTAATCAAGTGACTGGCAGCAATTCAACTTCCTGTTCGGGTGGAGCTTTTACAGCGCAAAGTGAGGACGAATGGCAAAAAAGAATTCTGATCGTGAAGCGTGTCTCGGAATTTTCTGGCTCGTTGACGGGGAATTAGTCATCGACCCACTGCCACTGAGTGAGGCCGAAAAATACGGCGACCATCTGACCTATCCACAGGGGCACAACAAGGTCTGGAGCGAGTTGCAACGTGCGGGACGTGTTCCCCCCGACTCAGAGTACGAAGAGTACGCCCGTGGAAGAGTAAGGTACCATCCCGCATTAAAGGAATTCACCATTCTTGCCGACAAGTGCATTCTCAAACGCCGGAGTTTGATCGCCCATATCAAAAAAGAACTCCATCTGAGAAGAAAGAAAGTGAAGCTCGGCCGCGATGAGCACTACAAGTGTCCCCTCTGCACGAGGAAGAAACAAACCGAAGAGGACAAGGACTGGGATGTGTAGGTTGGGCTTGGAAGAAGCAAAGCACAAGCTGACGAAAGCTGATGCTCATCAACTTTCAAATGCCGGGGCGGAAGCAAGGGAAGGCGGAGATTGAAATACGCGAGATCGCAGCTTAGCGACTAACTTCATGTGAAGGACTTACCGCAGATAAGCTTTAGAACAAGGACACAGGTTGCAATGCCGCAAGGTCTACTAGGTGGATGGGCCGCAGGGCTTCGTAGTCTTTCTGGGGCACCTTTACGTACCGCCATGCCGTTTCAGTCAGCTTCGAGGCGTTCTCACACCACCTGAGTGCAGCAGCATCCTTTCGAATCACGTCGATGTTCTCTTGTCCCTTTGCTTCCAGCAGCCAATGTGTTCCCGCATCATCGAGCACGACGAAATCGGGGAAATATGACCTAAGGTTCATAGCGGCGTCGGTGTACTCGATGGAGAAGCCAAAAAGTTGTGGCAGCTTGGCGAACGCGCATACATCGGAGCAGCCATCCAAGAACTTAGCGAACTCTCTCTCAAATTCGTTGTCACAGGGCACGACATTGAAAACTGTCTTGGCCCCTTCCCACACTGGCCGCGACCAAGGAAATGGCTGGCACGTTGAGAGCATTCGGGCAGGTTCCAGAAGTTGCGGCTGCTGTTCCTCGATTGTCAGTGATAGCAGGGCCTTCTTGAAAATGTCCACGCACACATATTGGGCTGCGTTTGTACTCATGGCTTTGACAGAGACGGGTTCATTCAAATCCACCTGATGTCCAAATGCCTTGAGTTCGAAAAATTCTCTGACCTTAGGAGCGATCGCGGCGAACTGTGCAGGCAGCTTTACAGTCTCCGCGATGCGCCGAGCGTAATAACCAATGACTTCCTGTGCAGTCTGAGGCTCGGCGAGTTGGTATTCACGGTCAACCATTTTCTCCAGCGTGATAATGTCGTAGCCCTCGTATCGGAACGTCTTGGACACTGGGTCGCCTTCGCTCATGGGAAGGACAATGGTCTTCAAACCCAGTACGTCAAGCGCAGCGATTTCATCTGCCAGACTCTTCTTCCGCACTAGAATTGGCGTCAACGATGGCATGCCTATGTCGAACTTCTTGCGGTCTTCTATTGGCATTACAGTGACAATCCGCAGCTTATCCTTACCAATTTCAAAGGTGTCTAATTTTAGTTCTTCGAGTTTTTCCAGTTCGTCCACGAAATCGAGGAAAGCCCGGTTACCGATGATGTCCACTCGCTCGGTGAAGCTGACGGGCAGGTCTCTGAACATCAACCGCAGCCCGCGACCGATAGTCTGTTCCGGCAATATGTTGGCCTTCGCTGTGTATGGACGCAAGCCGACAACGACGGTCACGTTCTGAACGTCCCACCCTTCCCGCAGCATCAGCACACTGACGATGGCGTTGATCGGACTGTCTTCGAGGTCAACTTCCCGGACAGCCCTTCGGGCCACATCCAAATCTTTCTTGCTCACTTCACCAGATTTGTCCGTGTGGATCACTTCGGTCTTTTCACCGCCGAACTCCTCCGGGTACCTTGTTTTCAGCCAATCCTGAACTTCATCCGCATCGTCCGTGCTGTTCATCATGATGAAGAGTATGGGTTTCTTTTTCAGTGGTTTTAGCTGGTCCCGGTATTCTTTCCAACGCTCTACACCAGCAGTCAGATATGCTTTGTAGCGCACACTCGCAATTTCGGACTTCGCTTCCTGAATCTTGGCGACGCCCTTCACGGGCCGCTTGACGATGCCATCCACGATGGCCTGTTTGAGCGGGTAATCGAAAATCGTCCACGGGAAAACCCCACCCTTTTGGAACCTTGGCGTGGCCGTGAAATCAAGTTGGGCTGTAAGCGGCGTCTTGCCGTGAAGACTGCGGATAATCTTGTTCCATTCGCTGTCTTCTTCGTGCGTGTGGTGGGCCTCATCGTTGACGACAAGCAGATGGCCAGCACGCATGGCGATCCGCTCCCCAAAGTCGGTGAGTTCTAGCTTTTTCGTCGGAGGTTTGGAGCCTAGCATCTCCGTCATGATGTCAGGTTCGTCCTCATTGGAGCGGTCGGGCCGTTCGTAAAACTGCTGGATATTTGTTAGGAATAGAGTGCCTTCGGAGTGCGCCTTTTCCGCCTCGCCTCTGATTACGCAATCGAAATCCCAAAATATCTCAAGTTCCCTCGGGATCACGGGGTCACTCCGAAAGATGCGTCCGCCCGCGAAATCCAACTTTAGCCGTTCGAAGACAATCACATTGGGAGCAAGAATCAGAAACGTTTTGGCGTAATCTTTGGCGATTTCATCGGTCTCTCTTGCAGCATTAAAGAACTGCCATGCAAGAGCGAGAGCCATTACCTTTGTCTTGCCAC
>JBKQKT010000090.1:0-23518 GCA_052147365.1 Candidatus Korobacteraceae bacterium
GCGCGCCACACATGGGCGTCGGGCGGACCTGACATGTCACGAACGCCTACCACTCCGTTCGCTACAAAGAGAAGTTGACTCCAGGGAGCGCGGCTGTCTGACGCGCCGTGGACATGCAAGTCCCACAAGCCGGGGATGAGGAACTTGCCGGCGCCATCGACGATTGTGGCGTTCTTTGGGGTGTGGGCCTTCTTCGACGGACTCACGGCAACGATGTGACCGCCCTCAATGTCCACGGACATATTTGGCTGGGCCGCGTGACCGGTGGCGTCGATGACAGTAACGTCTTTGATCACGAGCGACTGGGACCAGCCGGGAAAACTGCTTAGAGCGAGCAGGAACATCAGGGATAAACTGAAACGCAAATTACATCTATGCACAGACCGTAGGCGATCTGGCGTGAACAGCGGAACCAGAATTCGAGTCATTTCAATTCCTCGGGCTGATTTCCTTCTGCGAGACGGAGCCGAGATCAACGGTCGCCTCGACCTCTGCGCGCAATGACTTGACTGATTCCGTAGATAATATCGCAGAACAGCTAAACCTCAACGCATCAAACCGCAGGCCAGCGGATCGAGGAACTTCAACCTGCAATGCCCCCCATTGAATATGGACAGATTGCATTCATCAATCAGGTCTCCTGCCTGTACCCGACCTATATTCGTGGGCAGGCCTACCTGGCAGCAGGAAAGGACAAAGAAGCCGCCGTCGAGTTCCAAAAGATCCTCGACCATAGCGGTATCGTCTGGAACTGCTGGACGGCCGCGCTGGCGCGCCTCGGCGTGGCGCGAGCGAACGGGTTGCTGGCAAGAAACTCAACCGGCGCTGACGCCGATGCCGCCAGGGTGCGTGCGCTCGCTGCGTACAAAGACTTTCTCACCCGCTGGAAAGACGCCGACCCGGACATTCCTATCTACAAAGAAGCCAAAGCCGAGTACGCCAAAATGCAATAGGTCGCGCCCGTCATAAAACCGAAAAGAGGTCATCGTGGAGAGTCTCGCCAACAGTCCGACAGTCCAGTTGGCTTATGACGGGCCAACGAACAGCGGGGTAGGGCTAGATCAAGTTGACGAGAAACGCCCATACCGTCGATGTGCCGGTAGCCATGACCCTGAACCCGTGATGATCAAAGCAGTCGTGCCGATCAAAGCAGATTAGTCGCGTTAAACGCGCTTGTGTCCGGGAATACGCCCTCGGATGCGGAGTGGTCGGCTTGGTGGTCTACAGCGCTCAGCAGCCTCAGTTGAAGAAAAATCGCTTTTTCGCCAGCTAGCTGTGTCAGCGCTGCCAACCAGCGCACATCCCGTCACAGCGCGCTGTGACCTGCGCACTTGCCGGCAGGCGGCTTGCTCTTGTAATCAGGGAGTGCGAGGAGACGATGGTAGTGTCTCTTCGCGGGCGCACTCAGTGTCCGCCCTCAGAAAGCTCTTTGAAAACCAGTTGCCAGCAGTCAGAATCATCAGTAGTCGGTAGCCAGTCGTCGTCCGCGTGGGAACACTTCTCCCCAGAAGCCGGAGACTCTGCCGACCCACGACAAGTTCTTTTTAATGCAATACCTTACGTGTAACTCGTTTCGATACTATATTTTGCGAGGTAGTTTCTTCGCCGCTTCTTTATTTTCAATATTTTGCAGGTGGGGGGAGGGGGGGTATTTTCTAGCTCCGGGAAACACTTTCCCCAGTGCAGCAGAGTAGATTCTCACCACAAGTCACTTGAATGCAATATTTTACTTGTAACTCGTTTTGATACTATATTTTGCGAGGCAAGTTTTTATCCGCCTCTTTCTTTTCAATATTTTGCGGATGGAACGGGGTAGGGGGTACTACAATAAGCTCTGGGAACCAGATCCACCAAAGGGCGGCAGAATCTGGCCACAAGTCTTTTGAATACGATATTTTACATATAACTCGTTTAGATGCAATAACTTGCTGGGGCAGATTTTTAGCCGCTTCTTTATTGTCAATACTTTGCAGACGAGCAGGGGAGCATGAGGCTAGCGAACTGTCGGTTTCAGCACAACCTTTTCGATCCCCATGTTCTCGAAGCGGTCATACACTCGAACCACGATCGTGTGTTCCCCTTCATTCTGCGCAGCGCTTTTTTGGCTTGCGGTTCCTGGCGCGCCGGAATACGGTCTGCCATTGAGGGGAATCGGCGCCTTGAAGTCATAGTTCTCGATCTTGTAGTCCGAGATTTGCCCAACCGGTTCTGCGAGCCGCCAGTCATCTGCGTCAATCGAGTACTCGGCGCGGTTGATAGGCGAGTAGCTGTCCACCGCTCGGAACGTAATCCGCAGTTGATTGCCTTCGACCTGTGCGCTCAGCGATTCGATGTGCGGCGGAGTGTTGTCCACCTCGAAACGCGCGCTGGTGCTTTCGCCGGTCAAGGTTTCTTCCGGCGAATGGGACGGTGCGTCCGAGGCGACAACCCGTATCGTGTAGCCGCCATCGGGGAAGAGATCGGATTCGAGATTTACAAAGCGCTCGTCCACGCCCTCGCGCAGCAGTTTCCAGCGCGTCTCGCCATCTCCACGGTAGTAAACGTTGTACTCCAATGTATCGTCGTTCTCGTCGTGGGCTTTCCACTTGACGACAATTGAACGACGCTCGCGAACGGTGGGAACAGGTGCTTCGTACCCGCTCGTCCCCATACTCTCACCGCTATGCGCTCCGGATGGAACCCGCCAGCCGACCATTACCGTCACATCCTCCACTTCAGGGGCAACATTCTTCGGCAGGTAATTGACGATGACGCTATCGATGACAGGCGCGCTGGCGGAATGCATCACGGCCTTCCACTGAATGAATCGAGCGGGCGGCGCGTCAATCGGAAGATCCTTCTGCAGATCTACCTTCTTCCACTGGCTCCAGTTGCGATCGGGGTTGTCAACATTTCCGCTGCGAGCGAAAAGGTCGAAGCTGCCACTGCCCCGGACTTCGACGCGTCCCCATTTGGAGAAATTCTTCGCATCGAAAACGTCGCTCTCATATGTGCCCTCGGCCACAGGATCCGGACCGAGCAGGAAAATCTTCCCAAGGTTGCTGGTGATCACGTACAGTCCGCCTTTCGGTGCGCGAGCAAAGGCGGTCACTTGATTAGCGCTGGCTTTCGCGAGATCGGTGTATAACTTCCCACGAATCGCATATATCTTTCCCCGGTTTCCGGTTCCCGCCAACAGTTGCCCGCTTTGATCAAACGCGAGCGCGTACACCACATCGTCCCGCGATGACCACATGGTCTTGGGTGAACCATCGGCGGAAATGCGATAAATCTCGGAACCTCCGATGTTGGTTACGGCGGGATATGGAGCAGCGCTGAGCGCAGGAGAGCCCGCAGCGCTGGCTGGGCCAGCTTGTGGACCCACAAGAATCACTGCTGTACTGCTCGCCGGGGCTGGAGTTGAGACGATTGGGCTTGCTGGCGGAACGCTGGTTCCATGCTTCTCGCCCGCGCCGGCGGCGTAAATGTTACCCTCTCTGTTAACCGCGAGCGCAGTGATTTCCTTCTTCGGCGCACTATACAGAACGAAGCCTTCTCCCTTCGGCGAAATGCGATAAATGAGGCCGCTGCCATCAGTCCCGGCAATCAGATTGCCTGAATTATCGAAATCAAGAACACGAATGTGCGCCTCGTCACTCTTGAAGAAAAGGCTGCCATTTCCGCTGCGGTCCACGCGGAAGATCTCTCCCCGATCGCCCGTCCCAACGTAGAGTTTCCCTTCCCGATCCAGAGCCAGCGCCCAAATGTATTTCGTCTTTGGGTCGAAGAGCACACTCGCGCTGTAGCTGGAGTCGACCGCCACCGACGGACGTGGCGTCTCACCCGACGGAGGAGCTTTTGCTCCCTCCTGCGCGGCCGCAACTTCCGCCGTGCTGTGCGAGCTGTTGGGCGCCTTGCCGGGAGCTGGACCACCGCGGACGATCTTGTACACCTTTCCATCAGGCGACGTGGCCGCATAGATCGCACCACTGCCGTCGACCACCAACGCCTGCACCTGCAACTCCTGCGGAGCAAAGATTATGCCGGCTTTGCCGTCAGGAGTGAGTTTGTATACTCGCGCCGGCGATCCTGCCGCCGCATATACATTGCCCTCCGCATCACAGGCGAGGCTCCAAAGGTAGGTTGAAGGCGAGGTGTAGAGCGCGTCGAAGACAGGGGCAAGGGCGAGATTGCCGTCGCTGCTGATGGCTATGCCGTGAAGCGTGCCCTTCTCGAAATCGTCGTATTTAGCTTGTTCCCAGGTGCGCGTCGCTTGTGCCAAGCTGATTTCGGAAAATAACAGGCACAGGAGCACGAGTCGAAAAACAATCATTAGTGGTCCCGAATGGCCAATTCCCTATTTCATGGTTCCGGCCTTTTTCAGAATGTCATCCGCAAAATAGTTCTGCACGGTGGCCTTGTCGCGCACGGACTCGTAGTAGGCTGCCTTGAGCAATTGCTCGCGCCGGTCTCGAAGTTGCTCGCGAATAGCCTGCTGTACACGCGGATCTTTTAGCTCGCGCTGGCCGGCCGCTTCCTTGCTGATGAGCTTCACAATACGGTACCCGTAAATCTGGTGACTGTTGGGGTCGGCGACAACCAGCACGGCGGTAAACTGCCCCGGCTTCAGCTTGTTGACTGCCTCGTAGGCAATTCTGTCGGTCTTGAGTGAGGTTTCGGGCACGAATCCCAAATCGCCGCCATTCTGGGATGTCTCCGGCTGTTCCGAAAAATTCATCGCTACAGTAGCGAAGTCCTCGCCGCTATCCAAGCGGTTGGAGATCATTTGGATCTTCTTACGCGCGTCCGCCTCGTTCTGCGCTTTTACGTTCTTCACCTGGGGATTTGGCTGCGTGGTTACCAGAATCTGCGCTAAGTGGTACTGCGGCTCAATCAGGTTGAACTCGGCCTTATGTTGGTCGTAGTACCTGGTGATGTCTTCGTCGGAGATATTGATCTTCGAGGTGACTTCCTTGTTGAGCACTTTTTCAATGGTGATCGAACGGCGCAGGTCACGCTTGAAGTCATCGAGCGTCAGGTTGCGTTCCTTCAGGCGCTTGTCGAATTCCTCCTGCGTGTAGGGCGCCTTAATCTCCGCCAGCTTGCTGTTGATCTCCTCATCGGTGGCCAGCAGACCCATTTTTTCGGCCCGCTGCATCAGGATTTCCTGATCAATCAATTCCTTCAGGATGCTGAGCCGCAGGCTGTCGGCTTGCTCCTGACCGGGCTTTTGTGGCGCATCAGCGGTCTGGTTGTTGTAATACTTTTCGACCTCGGTGCGCGTGATCTTGCGGCCGTTGACGGTCGCCATCACGTCGGCACCCTCCTGCTTTCCGGTGCAACCCAACCCAGAAAAAAACAGAACAAAAGCCAGGGACAGGCCGGCTGCGGCAGCCAGGCTCGCTTTACACTTGCGGATTGCTTTCAATCTTCGCCCTCCTTGGGAGGCCTGATGACCAGTTGACTCGACACCGACGGAGCCACGTCGAATCTCAGAACTATTGAAATCTGAACACTGATTTCCGCTCGACGGCTACTTGCTTGCAGGCGCCTGGGTTGGAGCGGCTGACGGTGGCTGCACACCTGCTTCAAGCAGCCGCTGGTTCAACGCCGCCTTCACTTCCTCGACATCCACGGCTCCCTCCAGCCGTTCACCGTTAACGAAGACCGTTGGCGTAGCACTCACGCCAATCGAGTCGCCCTCGGCCAGGGAGGATTTCATGGAATCGTCGGACTGGGCCTTGATGCATGCCTGCAGCCGGGCAGGGTCAGCCCCATTCTTCTTGCCGATGTCGAGAGTTATATGGTCCAGCTGGTTGAACGAGTTTTGCACATCTTTTTGATTTCCGCTGATGGCGTGCTGATTTGCATGTACGTAATCCGCAAATTCCCAATAGCCCTGTCCGTTCTCTTTGGCAAGACAATTCGCATCGTTGGCGGCATGCTTGGCCCAAGGATGCATGGACAGCGGATAGTCCTTGTAAATGATCTTGATTTTGTCGCCATACTGCGGCAGGATCTCCGTCATCAATGTACTGTGCATGCGAGCACAGAATGGACACTCGAAGTCGTCGTAGTTGATGATCGTAACCTTGGCATTGGGGTTCCCTCGCACTGGGCGCCCCGCAGTGTCGATCTTTTTCATCGCCGCGGCGTAGGGGTCTTCGCTCAAATCAATCTTGGTCATACGGACTAACGTCTTACCGTCTTTGGAGACCAGGAAGTCCATGGTTTGCGATTTTTCTCCCCTACTCAAGGACACCGCGACCGTGTCGTAATTCGGGAACTCGCTTGCAGTCCGAGGCCCAACCTTTACATTCACATCGGCAGGGATGTTGAAATAAGCATGGACTTGCCGCTCAATGCGCTGGTTCACGTCCAGCGGGACAGATTGCGGGTTCGACTGCGCCGAACACCCGAGGCACAACAAAAGCGACAAGACAGTCAATCGTCTCAACACAGCAAATAACCACCTTTGGGAGCTGAACATGGAATTTTGATTATCTCATGGAGAAAGGCGCCGCACACGATAACGCAGCGCGCGGGCAAAGTACCCGCTCTAAGCCCGGCAATGCCCGGTCTTGCCGCTTTAGACGCACAGGGGTGTGCAGAGGTCAACGCCGGGGTGACTTGGCATTCCCGAGAGACTGCAGGGGCAGCACGGCATTCATAGATCCAGACCGAAACCCTTCGAGGTCGAGCGTAACGTAGGAAAATCCCAGGGCCTTGAAGATGCGAGTGAACTCCGCAGCCATTTCTTGGGTCATCGCCCGCGGTAATTCCTCCCTCGCAATTTCAATGCGAGCAATCTCGCCGTGATGCCGTACCCGCACCTGGCGGAAGCCAAGTTGCCGGAGCTTATCCTCGCCTTGCTCCACCGAGGACAGAGCTTCGTACGTTACGGGTCGGCCGTATTCAATCCTGGAAGAAAGACATGCCGATGCAGGCTTATTCCAGATCCGCAATCCTGCTTCCAACGCTAATTGCCTGACTTCGTCCTTTGTCAGACCCACTTCCAGTAAGGGCGCAGCCACTTGATGCATGCTGGCGGCCTGTTGGCCTGGGCGGTAGTCTGCTTGATCGTCCATGTTGACGCCGTACGCGAGAGCATCAAACCCATAGCGTTGCCGGTACGCTTCCATTGCCGTGAAAAGCTCGTCCTTGCAATGGTAGCAACGAGCAGCATCGTTACGAACGTATTCAGGACGCTCCATCTCGTCGGTCCGGATGACCTCGAGCGGAATACCTTGTTCTTCCAGGAATGCCACAGCATCGTGCATCTGGAACCGGGCCAGGCTAGGAGAATCCGCCAACACCGCCAGCATGTTATTGCCCAGCGCTCGATGTGCCTCCCAAGCCAGGAAACCAGAGTCCACTCCCCCGGAGTAAGCCACTAGCAGGCGGCCCAAAGAAAGCAAGCGCGCCTGTAGGCGGCGTGACTTATTTTCGAGGTTTTGGGCCCCAGCGGGCAAGTTAGCAGGAAACGCAGCCATTGCGTAATTGTAACAACTGTGGCCTCGAAAGGGCTCCGCGCTAATACAACCTTTGCAGGCGCCTGATAGTGCCGAAGGTCCCTACATTGGTCAGGCTGAAAGCGAAGTGATACGCATTTTCGTTGCGTACCGCGCCCAAGGCAAAGCGCTGGTACTCAAATGTAACCCCACAGCAATCCCAGTTGTAGTTGGTTTGAACGGTGGCGTTCTGAATGTAATGCAGCCTGGAGTCAAATCCTACGGCAGCTCCCCCGCTAAAACCTCGTTTGCTGATATTGCCGTAGAGCAGCATCAGCCGATATTGATCGAAGATATTGGGATTGGGCGGTGGCACGACGAGGTAACTTTGACTTGCATTCACATACCAATTGCGCCAGCGATAGCCCGCAAAAACTGTACTCGCGTTCACCTGATGGAGCACCGGGTCATAATCCAGTGCCCAACCAAAGTCCGTGGATGCGTCCTGTATCCGCAAACGAGAGATGATCGGCGAGAACTTTCGCGGCTCGGTGAGAAAAGCAATACCCGTCAAATCGACCGTGCTGTCAAAGACGTTGGCCTGGCCTGGAACCAGCGCTCCTCCGAAGGTCGGATTCATGTAGTACTTTTGCGCCACCTCCCAGGTGATAAGTTCGCGAGCCGGTCCCTGCTTATCGTCACAGGTTTCGTTTTGTGGCACGTTTTCAGCACCCACCACTCTCTCTACTTGCTTTTCGGCCGAAGAGGACGTAAGCCAGTCATACCTCGGGTTGCGATAACATTTACCCGAAGATTTCGCTTTCTTCGCGTAAAGTCGATTGATGACCCCGTATCGAACTTCATTGGTATTCACCAGAATGTCTCGCTGGTCGAAACGGATGATCTGACTGAAGTCGTTGATGTCGGTCTGGTAACGGTAGGTAACCTCAGGCTCGACCGAGTGTTTTAGAACGTAGCCGAACAGTTTGCGATCAAAAATCTTCGCAAAGGACGGCGGCCGAATGTCCACCGAGGCTGCGAAAACGTTGCGGTTAATGGGATTGCTTACGGCTACCACGGTGGATGTGCCAGGCTCGGTCACAAGCCGCTGCGTATAGTACGTTTCGCGAAAGCCTGCCTCCGGGCGGAAGGTCCAGCCGTGAAGGAAAGTCGGCAATGAAACTTTGGGATAGGCATCGACACGGCCCACCGCCGGCGCGGTCTCAAAGCCGAGCTCGTGGCGGGACAGGGCCTCGACCGCAAAGTCGTAAGAGTACATGAGGCGCGAGCGATTAAATGGCCGCTCTAGCGAGGAGAACTCGAAAGTGGAGAGGTGTGCGATATCGATCACATCACCGGGAGCCTCGCTCTGGTAGTCCTGATACCGCGCCACAAGATAGTTCAATGAGTAGCCGTTCCGATCGCGGTAAACGTATCCACTCGACCGTACCTCTGAGTTGATGGCTTCGGTGAAACTCTGAGCAAAAGCCAGACGAAATATGTAAGAACTGAGATAGTCCACCGAAAGCACAGATTGGAACCCATCAGGTAATTGCAGGAAGCCCACGGCCCTGAGTTCTTCGCCGCCCTGGTTTTGCCCAGTTCCTGGATATCCTTGTTCGTCAACCACACCGTAGTATTCGGCGTGAAAAATATACTTATATCCCACCGCTCGATACACACCGTGCTGCGCCCAACCGCGTTTGGAGTAATACGAAGCGCCAATGATAGCGTCGGAATTGCGATTGATGGCCCAGTAAAATCCGTCCCCGAATATAAAGCCTCTCGTACTCGAGTCGCCGATCACCGGAATAAGGAAGCCACTCTTTCGTCCCAGGTTATCGGTGGGATGTTCGACGAACGGGAAGTAGAAAACAGGGATTCCGTGAATGCGCAAAGTTGCGTGATACATCTTCGCTTCCTCACCCATTTCGATCGTCGCGGTCTGCGAATTGAATTCCCACTTGGGGTTGGGCAACTGGCACGACGTGATTAAGCCGTGATGGACGCGGTAAGTGTCAGGCCCTAGCTTGTCCACCACCTTCCCCGTGAAGAAAAACGGAGTCGAAGAGGTTAGAAACATCATTCTGTTTTTGAACCGGACTCCGGTGGACCCGGTCACGTCGTAAAATGTGCCGGAATCGCGGCTCACATCGTAGGTGCCGTGGGTTGCTACCAGGTGCTCGTTGTGCGTGCCGCCATCGAACACTACGTGTCCAGTTGCGGTGACCAGGCCGGTAGTTGAGTCGTAGGTCGCTTCGTCGCAGTGCAGGATGTTGGTGCGAAAGCGGATCTCAACATGTCCTCGCACTTTATAGATGTCTTGTATCTTCTCCTGCTCGTCGGCCCGAATCAGAACCTCATTCCGCCCTAGAGGGACGTTGATGGCTGGCCGCGGCGGTCCTAATTCCTGATCACTGCTGGCCTGCAATTCCTGCTGAATGATTTGTTCTGTTCTTTGGTCCTGCTGACCCGTGTCGGTTATCGCGTTGATGGTCGGCGACGGAGGACTTGCCTTCTGGGCGACCTCTGGAGGTTCCGTAAGTTGCTTATTTTCATCCAAATAGGAAGACGTGGAGAAGGAATCGGAGGGCAAGGCTAACGGGGTGGTTTGGTCCAGCATCCCGGACGTCCCGGAAGGGCGCAACTGGCTGGTTAACAGGCCCGGCTGCAGAAAGAGATGACACGCTAACAGCGCCGTGATAATCAATCGAGTGCGGGAAATCATCGAAAGGGTTGCATCCCTCCGCCGGGTCGGTCGGGTTGAGCGGCAACCATGCAACTTAGCACGTTGCATGGCGACTGGCAAAATGTGGGCCGGTCCTGTTTGATTTCGCGCGGCTCTGGGCTTTCTCCTTAACGCGCTGCTTGCCTGCTCATCGCGCCAAGTCAGGCGGCTGAGATGCGTTGGTGAACGCGCGAGCGTGGCCTCCTTGTTCTTACGTTTTAGCCATCCCGAGACTCACGCTGCAGCATGCCGGACATGCGCAGTGCGGACTGCTGGAGATAGAAAGACGACTCGCGCTACTTTATGACTGAGCTGCATTATTCACCCCCTGACGCCGCTGTCGATTCGGGCCAACCTAGTAAGGACGTTTGGCGCAAGGAAGTTCATTCCCGGGTGGCACGGTTCCGCACCCGCCGTGGACGCCGCATCGAAGGGGCTTTTTCCATGCGCTTTCCGTTTCCTCCGACAGAGTCGGTTGCGGCTACGTCCGCGGCAAGCGGCGAACCGTCGTTGGCGCCATCGGACGTCGCGGTTGAGGACATCGAAGATGCTACGACAATCCCGTCCGAACCCGACCTATGTTTGATTGACATTGCCGCGGATTCACGACAACTGACGGTGGAGCCCGTCGCAGCATCGGATCCGCCGGAGTTCACTGCGGCATCTGTTGCGATTCAGGAGACACCAGCTCCCGCGGAATCGCACGTTGTTGCTGCCGAGACATCGCCGGCGACACGTCCACAGCTCTCAGATCCCGATCATGGACCAACACCAGTCATGCAGCCGCGCCCCAGACCAAAGCGCAAAGTGATTGCTTTTCCGCGTCAGCCGGGGAATGCCGACAGCGGGCACCGCCTGGCGGACCCTGTGCTGCCTGACCAGCCCCGGATTCTCGACGTTCCCGAGGAACTAGAGGCGTACCCAAGCACTCCGTTCCTCGACGGACTGCAGTTCGAGCCAACGTCCTCGATCTCTGTCCCTCCGGTAGCTCATGGAGATCATGTTGAGTTACCGTTTCACGCGGCTGGCATCCCGCAGCGAATGTATGCGGCCCTCATGGATTGCTCGGCGGTGGCGCTCGGTGCTGCTGTTTTTGCCTTCATTGGCCACAGGATGCTACCTGAACTGGCCCTCACCAAACCGGTGCGGCTGACTGCGGCGCTAGTGCCGCTGCTTCTCTGGGCGATTTATCAGTACCTGCTTCTGGTTTACGCCGGAAGAACCGCGGGGATGCAGGTGGCAGGAATTCGCTTAATCACATTCAAAGGCCGCCAACCCTCACTGCGCCATCGCCGCAATCGCGTCCTCGGCCTTTATCTGTCAACGGTGTCCCTTGTTATGGGGCTGCTCTGGGCCTTCGTAGATATTGACACTCTGTGCTGGCACGACCGCATCAGTGGAACCTATTTGACCAGGCGTCAGTAGCGATCGCTCGTTTAAACCCTTTCTTCAGCTTGTATCGTCCGCTGCTGACAACTTGGCGGGAAACGCGTACATTCTAGCGTGCGTCTACTTAGTGTCTGAGGCGCAATTCCCGGGAGCCCCGGGAACCATATGACTACACAAGCTCCCAGCCTGCAACGGCCTGCTATCAAAGTTTTCGTCGCCACCACGGTGATGCTGACTTTCATCTCCTACTGGCGGGCCGCTGCCATCGTGCTTTCTGATCTCGCTTCATCGGCCTATTACGTCGGTGGCGATGCAGAAAAAGTCATCGGGAAAAGTGCTCCCTGGTTTGTGCTGGCAGTCATGCTGTTCAGCTACGCGGTGCGCTCCATTTACATCGAGTCCAGTTCAATGTTCGTGCGGGGCGGCGTCTACCGAGTTGTCAAAGAGGCCATGGGTGGGAAGCTGGCCAAGCTCTCGGTCTCGGCCTTGCTCTTCGATTACGTTCTGACCGGTCCGATCAGTGCCGTGTCAGCCGGTCTGTACGCAGCAGGGTTCCTCACCGACACCTTCCATCACCTCGGTTACAACATCACTGTACCGGAGAATAGCTTTGCGGCAGTTTTCGGAGTTTTGGTGACCCTGTACTTCTGGTGGAAGAACACGCAGGGTATTCACGAATCCAGCGAACGTGCCCTGCAGATCATGCAAATCACCACCGTCATGGTGGTAGTACTCATTGCCTGGTGCCTGTTCACTCTTTTCAAGCATCCTGCTCCTCTTCCGCCGTTGCCGTCGGCGGCAAGCATGCATCACGACAAAGAATCACTTGGCTGGTTGTTTGGCACATGGGCTGCGCGCATCCCGTTAATCATGCTGCTGGTCGGCTTCGGCCACTCAGTCCTGGCCATGAGCGGTGAAGAATCCCTGGCGCAGATCAACCGCGAAATCGAACATCCGAAGTTGAAGAACCTGGAGAAGACCGGGCTGGTCATTTTTATTTACAGCTTGCTCTTCACTTCATTGGTCTCGTTTTTCGCCGTGATGATCATTCCCGACAAAGAACGCTCCGGGTACTTCGCCAATCTGATTGGCGGCCTGGCGATGAACGTAGTCGGGCCCTATACGCTTCGCCTGGTGTTTCAGGGCTTCGTGGTGATCGTGGGCGCACTCATTCTGTCGGGGGCCGTAAATACGGCCATCGTAGGCGCCAATGGGGTGCTGAACCGCATGAGCGAAGACGGCGTGCTGACCCCCTGGTTCCGCAAGCCGCATACCCGGTTCGGCACTAGTTACCGCATCATCAATCTGATCGTCGGATTGCAGATCTTCACCATCTTCGCCAGCGGCGGCAATGTGTACCTCCTGGCCTCGCTCTATGCCTTCGGTGTGATCTGGAGTTTCGCCTTTAAGTCGCTCGCGGTCGTCGTGTTGCGCTACACCGAACCGGAAAACCGTGAATGGAAAGTGCCGGGCAATTTTCGAATCGGAGGAGTGGAGATTCCGGCCGGGCTCATCCTCATCTCGCTGCTGCTGTTCGCAACCGCCACCGTGAATCTTTTCACCAAGCCGCTGGCGACCATCTCTGGTGTTGCCTTCAGTGCCGCCTTCTTCACCATCTTTACAATCTCGGAGCGCATGACGGCCCGACAGCACGCACATGGAGACTCGGGGCTCGACCAGTTCAATGTGGCGCAGAATGCGGAACTCAGCGCCGAAGCCATGGAGGTTCGGCCGGACAACGTCTTGGTAGCGGTCCGCGATCCCCGCAACCTGTACTATCTGCGCCAAGTGTTGGACAAAACCGACACCACGAAAACCGATGTAGTGGTGATGACCTCGCGCCTCTATCATCGTGAGCACTCCTTCAGCGGCAACGTGCAGATGGACACCTCGGAGGTCTTCGAGAAGTATGAACAGGAGCTGTTCACCTCCGTGGTCGCCGTCGCCGAGAAAGAGGGCAAGCACGTTTCGCTTCTGGTCGTCCCCACCAATGACGTCTTCGAAAGCATCGTGGCCACCGCCCAGCGGCTGCACTCGTCGGTTGTCGTCTGCGGCCTGTCGAACAAGCTGACCGCCGATGAGCAGGGCAAACTCACTGGAGATGCCTGGGAGCGGCTGCCCGAGCCGCATCCGCGATTGAAACTGGTCGTGGTCGAGCCCGGCGGCATTAAACACGAGTACCCGCTGGGGCCGCACGCCCCGCGAATGCGCCAGGAGGACGTCGATCTGCTGCACGAATTGTGGAAGGAAACAACCAGCGATCCCCGCTTTCGGGAACTGCACCACTTTCATGTGCTTAATGTTGCGCTTCAAGAAATGAAGGAGCGGATGCACAATGACGGCTATCGTGACGAGGTCCTGAAGGAGATCTTCGACGAGATGCAGCGCCACGGAGGCACTCCTATGGCCGATGACGAAACTACGCCGCCCACGTAGCGTTCCTTCTCTCGAACGGGCTTCAGCGCAAGAGCCCGCTCAAGAAGGCTCCCAGGAATACGACCACAAGAGCAACGCGCCAGACCCGTCCCTCTGGCGATGGTCCTTCTCCAGAAATGCGGGGGGGGACCCAAAAGAGAGCCACAACAGCCAGGATGAGCGCTGGTATAGACAAAAACGCCAGTAGAGCGTATTGAGGACCGCTCTGTAAGGGAACCGCCGCAGAGCGCAGCGACAAAGAAAGCCTGGTTCCCAGGAACCAGCAAAGGATGGCGCTGCCTAACCCTGCTAGTGCGCCCAATACGCGCAAGATTGGAGATGTCATCAATCGCTAGCAGTCTAACAGCGCCATCGCCGGCCGCGAAGCATGGAGTTTGCCTGCGCCGAGTTAAAGTTTGATTACTCCTGTCAAATTAATGTGAGGCCGTTGGAGGACTTGTACCAGCCTTGGTCAGCTTCCAGGGTTTGATCTTCGGCATCCCAGGTGGCATCTTCATCGCGCTCATCTTGATCTCGGCGGTGGTTTCGCCGGTCAACTTCATCGTAAAGCGGTTGGCTTCCTGTGTGTCCGGATCCTTCGTCGTCAGCAGCAGCCCGTTGGGATTGACTTGTGCGTCCTGCACGATCTCGGTAGTTTGTTCGTCGCTGATGCTCTTGAGCTCACCCTGATCGTTGAATTCGAGCTTATGTGGGTACTGAATGGAACCGGTTAGCCGATCGCCTTGCAATGCGAGCTTTATCGTAATCCAAGTTTTTTCCTGGAATGACCCGGTCCAGGTTCCGGCGTAGTCTGCGAGTGGAGATTTGTGCGCTGGGGTACCAGGCGGCTCTTGCTTTGGTAGGGTCTGTGCCGCGGCCGCAACGCTGAAAGCCAGGGCTAGCAGCAACAGGTGCTTCACTCGCCAACCTCCTCGCCCGCCAAGCATTGTACGCCCAAGGGCGACAACAAAAGGGGAACGAAATATGTTCCCCTTCAACCGAACTGGCACTGTGGCCGTACAAAGCCACACCTATAGTGCTTGTAGCTCGCTCGACAACTGAGTTGCTGCGGGACTCAATCCGTGACGGTCACCCTTGAGCGACCGCGGAGTAATCGCCTGACGAACCCGTTCTTCCTGATGACACGTCCAGCACAGCGGGCGCATCTCGTCCAGCGCGAACTGCAGTTGGTTCAGGTCCACCTGACGTAACTCAACCAGCTTGTACTGGCTGTTCAGCCAAGCCAGGCGGCCACGGCGCCAATCAGAAGGAGTAATTCCGCGCGCGCAGATGGCGCAACTCTTGCCACGGTACCAGCCGAGCATCAGCCGCTCTACGTTCTCCGGCGAAGGAGCGACCTGTTCCAGGCACTCCTGGCCGCAATCGCCCTTCTCAGGCCAACGCGTGCATGACTGCAATCTCGTGTGCTCCTGGCCGCGGTACGCCGTCCAGAACGCATACTTGCTGTCCAGTTCGATGTCGACGGGCTCACCGTTTTCAGGGCAGATAGCAGCCCTGCGTCCGCGATTCTGGAAATAGGACTGGAGGCTCAACGCGACCGGCAGACCGGTCACCAGTATTGCTCCCAGGAAAAAGAGAGCGAGAGGGAATAGCGCAAACGTCAACATAAGATCACCTGCCGTCAGCGAAGTCAGATTTCCTGCCAGTAACGGCAGAATTCAATCTCCACTGCCTCACAGGCTCTTTGTAACCCGGCCCGTCACCAGGGTTCAGTGATCTAGCGCACAAGGGGCTGTGATGCTCTGTCAGGGAAGGGTCCGCGCGCTATGGTGGAGAAGAAGCGCCGGAAAAACAAAAAGCCCCGGAGCAGGAGGCTGCACTCCGGGGCGTGAGGGTTACGGCCGTTTATGTCAGAAAGAACTCGCGCGTGATTTTCAGCCATTGCTCGTCGGGGATCGTGCCAGCCACATCATCAATGGCCACGCCGCCATCCTGCGCCAGAGCACCAAGAGCACTGGGAACCAAGCGCTGCAGCCGCATCGAGGATTCCTCTGTCCACCAACGGGCCAACGCGCCACCCAGTAGGTTGCGGAAGTTGGTCTTGGCATCGGGAGACTGCACGGTTACCATCCAGCCCTCGCCGTAAGGGTCCTTGCTGGCCAATGACGGATCACTCGCTATCGATTCATTGATGTCTGAGACGGTGCCTTCGATCGGCGATACCATGTCCACCTTCACGCCGTTGCGCACAAGGCTCCATACCTTCTGCCCCTGACGAATCCACTGCCCGCGTTGCGGCAGCGTGATGTGCTCGATCTTGCCCGTCAGCTTGGAAGCAAAGTCATCGATGCCGATCCGAACCAGGTTCGGGCTCTCGCTCAAGGCCCAAGTGTGACCGGGATGGTAGCGAAGGTTTTCTGGAACCGAGAAGCCGCCAACCAGGCTGGGCTTCATCCGTGGCGTAGCCGCCTCGTGCTTGCTCATTGCGGGAGCCACTTGCAGAACAGGGTGCTTTGCTTTGGCGTAAAAGTAATCAATCGTAAGGAAAATTGCGAACATCGCGAGAACCAATAGGACTGTCATGACCAACCTCCTGCCTCTGTTTTGAGGCTTTGAATCTTGCCGCGCCTTCTGTTTTGCGTCGGCACTTTCTGTAAGGCATTCGGTGTACCAAAACCAGGGAACGATGAAACTCGTCTCGGTTCAATCGGGTAACTAGCGATGATTGCTTGGTTTGCGAAAGGCTGTTGCGAAAAGTATCAATTGACGAGGTGCATTTCGCAGCGTGCCGATTTGTTGTGTTCTGCAACGGAAAGAGTTGCGCCTAGGACTTCAAGGTGAGGATCGAGATCTTAGGGTTAGCAGAATCAGCAGCTTACGTGAATCCAATCTCATTGCGATGAACCGTTTCAATTTGCATCGCGGTGATGCACTCCGCAACACCACTAAGGAAGAAAGCAACGGAACGAATCAGAATTTTTATTGCTGACTCATCGCTAGCCGCACGGCATCGGCCGCCTCGACGCTAATTGCTTCCGGCGTCACTGATACCCAATCCAGCGGAGTGGTTACGATTCGAAGCCTCGTAATTCCAGACCGCCGCGAGGGTCGCCAGCGGTCTTCGTTCGAGTCGAAATAATGCGCCAAGTCGGGCGGGCTCCAAGGATAAAACCAGAGGTCGGTGGAGGCGTTGGGCTGCAGGACGAACCATCGCAACTCACTGCTGCCGTCGGCACGGCTGATTTCCAACTGCAAGCGCTCAGGCTTCCGCAGCTTCCACCAGAATGGGTAGCGCACAGTAAGGCGCAGCCGGAGGAAATCGCTGCCTGCAGGCCAATCCGGCACGCCGAGATCTATTATCGAACTCCGTTCTTTTATGGGGTACGTTTGTGTGGCCAGACCCAGGGTTTGGGCCTGCGTCGAGACCCGCGAAGCGCGCAAGCGGTCGCTTTGTAAGCCGAGGACGCCGGGTGAGAGCTGTCCATCGGCCCGATAGTGCTGCAACATCCAGAACCACACTTCGGGCGCACGCGTGAAGTTGTAAGTCCCATCAACCGGAAGGCTCAGGTCGAGGTTCCGCCACCGAACCAGCTCGCGGTCGGAAAGCTGTGTCATATCCGCGTCAGGCAAGTACAGCCCCGCCGGGGCGGGCGCTTTCTCCAAGCCTTCGATTTCAAGTTGCGACAGGTGAGGACCACTGGCCGTATAAGCCTGCATCAGCCCTCCGGCAACGGTGCGGTGCGCAGCAATGCCGAACTTGGTCTGGTATGGAAAGACCACGATGGGCTGATTCAACGCGCTGCGCTGGCCCAGGTAGCTTGAGGCGGACTGAAGCATGACGACGAATTCCGGAGCAAAGCAGCCGCGGTCGAATTCCTGAAACCCCGAAGGGCATTCGGTAAGGGGATGCCGAACCTGACTAACCAGACGAGTAAAGGTGGACGGCCCGAACGCGGCGCGCGAAAATAACACGGAGCACGCGAACGCCAACAGCACGGCCGGCAAAGCAAAGCGCGATTCAAACGAGAACAGTATCGTGCCCGCGAGGAGCACCATGCCGAACGAGGCTATGACAATATGCCCATAATCGGAGCGGACGAGGGCGCTTTGCAACATGACCAAAGCGAAAGCAAAACCGCTCAGCAGAAATCCGCTGCGTTCAGTAGTTGCGCGATTCTGCTTATTCCTAACGCGCCAGCGAATGAGGAATACCGCTGCACCGGCAAAAAAAGTCCCAAGCAAGCGGAAGGTGCCAACGTCGGTCATCGCTGCCGGTGTGGCCCAGCGATACACGCTCACCATTTGCGCGCTGTCTTTCCAGAAACGGAAGTCCAAAGCTCTGCCCATCGCGGCGTTGACCGTCAGCACAAGAACAAGAGCTGAAAGGACAAATGTCAACGCCGTAATCAGAACCTTCACGACGAGACCCTCGTCCCTGCGAGGCTCGAGGAGGACAGCGACGGAAACGATCCCCCACGCGGCCGATGAGTACACGCCAGTGTCGGACGCGATCAGGAACGCTGTAACCAACAGAAACGCCGCAACAATTCCGAGAGCGTACGCCCTGGCGCGACCCTCGATTACCGCATACCAGCCACGGATGAAGATGGCGAATAGGAGAACGGGATACGCATTGCGCAGTGATGGCTCCCAGAAGACGATAACCAGCAACAGCAGCAGTGCGCGCTTCCAAGCGGGCTGGCGGGGAAGCAGCAAGCTAAGCATCAGATACACGAAGACAAAGCCGCACCATGCTGGGACCGTGACCCAGGTTGCATAGATCGCTCCCATTGACATGCCCATCAAACGCGCCGGCACGCTGGACAGCCATTGAAAGATAGGGCCGTGAGTGAACGCTACGTCGCGGCCAACCCAGACATTGCGCGAGAGTTTGAAGACCTCGTCCAGATGCCAGTTGTCATCAATCAGGCTGGTGTCGCGAACCACGACCAGCGCCTGCGGCGAAAACCAGACGGGAGGGATGGACGCGAGCACGAGCAGTAATAGGACAACCAGGTCCCAATTTGCGGTCAGCCACGAGCGCAGCCGCGACGAGCCGGAGTCGGTGGCGGGCGAGCTTGGTTTGCTCACCACTTATCGAGCTTCTCCATAGGCGAAGGTCATTCTATCGCAGGGGAAGAAACACGAGACGTTGGCCGCACGCAAGCAATGTGAGGCTATCAACTCGGCATCGACATCCGGATCGCGTCGGCTGACTCGATGACGATTGACTCCAGCTGCTGCGAAACCCAGTCGAACGGGGTGACCAGCAGGCGAAGGTGCGTAATCGGTGGGCGCGGGCTCGAGCGCCAGCGGCTTTCGTCGGCGTCGAAATAATGTACAAGATCAGCCTGATTCCAGGGATAGAACCACACTTCCGATGAAAGATTGGGCTCCACGACGAACGACTGCAAATCGCGGCTGCCGTCGGCGCGGGTGATCTCGAGCTGCAGGCGCTCGGGCTTGCGCAGCTTCCATAGCGGGCTGTAGCGTACTGTCAGTCGCAGCCGCAGAAAATCGGCGTCATCGATGGGCCACTTCGGATCGCCAAGGTCCAGCACCGAGTTGCGTTCGCGGGTCGGGTAGCTACCCACCATAATCGTCAGAGGCCGCGCCGCCATCGAGATCCTGGCGGGCCGTGAATCATCCTTCAGCAAACCAAGAACTCCGGTCGCCAGCTCCTGGTCCGAGCGGTAATGACGATTGATCCAGGACCAGACATCCGGAGTGCGAGTAAAGTTGGGCACTTCATCGATGGCAAGACTCAAGTCGCCATCAGGAAGGTAAAGTCCGGCGGGGGCTGCGGCGCGCTGGTATCCAGCGATGTCGAACTGCGACAGGTACGCTCCGCCAGCGAGAAACGATTGCAGGGCTCCACCGGCAACGCTCCGGCCCGACGCAATTCCGAATATGTATTGGTAGGGAAAGACAACGATAGAATCGCGCTCTCCACTGCGGTGCTGAAGGTAGCTGATACCGGTCTGCAGCATCTCCGCATAAGCTGCCGGATAGCAGACGCCGCTCATTTCCCGGAAGCCGTCAGGACATTCCGTCAGCGGAGATCGCATTTGCGCCAGCCGGTAACGGAAACTCGATGGCTGGAAGATTGCGACCGGCTGGCCAAACGCCACGGAGCAGACAATTGCAGTCATCGCAGCGAGCCCTGAGAAGAACCGCGACCGAAATGAGAAAAGGACCACGCCCGCGAAAAACATCATCGGGTACAGAGCGAAGACAATATGCTGCGCGTCGGCGCGTACAAGCCCGGTCTGCATGGCTGCAAACGCGAATACAAAGGCGCTGAGAAGAAACCCTGTGCGGGCGGTGATGCTGGCGTCGCGGTCGGCGGGCGCCAAACGCCGCAAGACAAAGATGATGCTGCCCCCAACCACAGTGGCAAACAGGCGAATCGTGGTCACGTCTGACATCGACGCTGGCTCGTTCCAGCGATGGATGCTGACCAGCGCCAGCGAAGTCCTCCAGAAGCGAAAGTCCAGGAAGCTCGCCATGGCGGCGTTGATAGCGAAGATGAGGACCACGGAAAGAGCCGTGAAAGCCAGAAGAGCTACGGCACAGCGCCGAAACGGCTGTGTCTCGCGCCGGCTTTCCGAGGCAACTCCCGCAAGTGACACCAGCAGCGCGGCAATACCGAAAACGCCGGTGTCGGCAGAATAGAGAAATGCCGCGGCACACAGAAGCGCCGCACCGCTTCCCATAAGCAGCGGACTCAACTGCTGCTGCCTCACCGCGTACCAGCCACGAAGGAAGAGAGCGAACAGAAGTATGTTGAAGGCGGTGCGTCCGTCCCACGGAGCCCAGAATCCGCAGAGCAGGATGAGCAACAGGAAGCGCTTCCATGGCGGTTGTTCGGCTAGCAGCAGACGCAGCGTCAGATATCCGAACAGAAAGGTGCACCACAGCAGCGGTGTTCTGTAAGTGGTGTAAATGGCCGCCATGGAGAGACCCATTGCGCGCGAAGGGGCACTCATCATCCACTGAAAGATTGGGCCGTAAGGGAAGGCAACGTCGCGGCCAAACCAGATGCCGCGCGACGCCTTGAAGGGGGCGTCGAGCACCCAGTGATCGTCGAACGTGCCGGGACGCGCAACGATGATGAGGGCCCGCGGCGAGAGCCATGTTACAGGCAACGACGCTGCCATCAGCAGCAACACCGCCAGAAAATCCCAATGCCTTTGGAGCCGCGAGATCGCCCGTTGTGAAGCCGGCAACGCTGCGGGCTGGCTTTTCAAGACATGGGGCCTCTCCATAGACGACAGCCATTCTAACCGACCGCTTCCCTGCTGCTTATTGCGCGGCCGTACCTTTCACCACAATGCCCAGCTTTTCCGTTGCGCCGCTTGAGGTGCCTACCGCGATAGTAAGCATGGTCATGCTCGCATCGTTCACAACGCTTCCCGGCTCACCGGCCGGATTTAGCGCGATAACTGCGGGATGGTTCGTGCCCGTGCTCCGTGCGCTGAGGGCAACAAGCTTTTTGAACGGAAGGTTCTGCTCCGGGTCGGTATCATTGGCTGCGGGAATTGCCAAGAGAAAATCGGGATTGGGCGAAACCCCCAAGTGGTCGCCGTCCTGCGGCAAGAGCTGATAGCGCAGCGTGTACGCTCCAACTGGAATCGCCTGCCCGCGAAAGTCGGTCATGCCTTTGGCTAAGTTGACCACGCCAACGAACTCGCCGGTCGCCAGTTCAGGATAGAGCGCGCCTGAGACATCCTTCGTCGCGGTCTTAAGTTGCTTCGCAAACCAGAATTCGCCAATCCAGCCATCGTCGAGCGTCACGCGATAGCCCTTGTCTTCGACGGCGTGCTTCTGGTCGTCGGTGGTTCCCGTGACAGAAAGAGCGCCGATGCGCGTTACTTGCGCGACGGCAGGGAGGGTGCTCAGCGCGACACAGACTAAAACAGTCAACAGCCAACAGACGAATCGGTTCTTCATACTTGGATTCTAGCTACGTCGCCGCCGCTATAATAGGCCAGCGTTCTCCAGCCATGATCTTCGTCCTCGATAACTATGACTCGTTCACCTACAACCTCGTCCAATACCTGGGCGAATTGGGCGAAGGGGTCGTGGTGCGCCGCAACGATCAAATCAGCGTGAGTGAAATTGAAGAGCTTCATCCCGATCGCATCGTGATATCTCCCGGCCCATGCACGCCGCAGGACGCGGGCATCAGCATCAACTTGATCCGCCATTTTGCCGAACGCGTGCCGCTGCTGGGCGTGTGTCTCGGCCATCAGGCCATCGGCGAGGCCTTCGGCGGAAAGGTCGTGCGTGCCGGGACGCTCATGCATGGCAAGACCAGCTCCATCGAGCACGACGGCAAGACTATCTTCGACGGAATTCCTTCTCCCATGACTGCCACGCGCTACCATTCTCTGATTGTGGAAGAGAAAGGCCTGCCAAGGGATTTGGAGATCTCAGCCACCTGCCGCGACCGAAACGGGCAACGAGTGATTATGGGACTGCGGCATCGCAAGTTCCCTGTCGAAGGTGTCCAGTTTCATCCCGAGAGCGTGCTTACGGAGCACGGCAAGCAGATTGTCCGCAACTTCGTGGCGCTCTGAGGCACATCGCCTGTTGCCTATCTCCTAAACTGTCATTACCTAAGCCACCCCCTCCCTTCTCCCTTGTGCATTGTTCTTTAGAATCAGCATCTTACTGGCAATCTGTGCGAGATTTCGATGCAGCTTCTTGATTTACAAAGACTTATCGCAAAATACTCCTTTATAAGGACTTACGTCTGCCTTCTTGCCGCGCCGCGAATTGCCCGACTGACAACTGGCCACTATCCGCTAGCCACTGACAACTGGTTTTCAAAGAGCTTTTCCGGCCTGCACACTGGGTGCGGCCTGCGAAGACACAGGCACCTCGTCCTCGCAATACGGTGATACCGCGCCGAGCCAAGAATCGGCAAGTGCACACGTCACGTTCGCATGTGATGGGGTAAGAGCGGCCTCCCACCCAGCCGAATGAAGGGGGGTGGGGCACGGCCTGGCAGGGTTCGCCAGAAAGTCACCGAGATGTGCCGCCAAAGCCTACTTCACCATTCCTTACACCCTCGGCCGGTAACTGCTCATGGACTACATGTCGCGCAAGACTAAGTCGGTGCCATTGAAGGAGGGATAGGGATCAGTGCTCTCCGAAAACGGTCCGGACCTGATCGCTTCTTACACGCGACCTTATGCCTCGCCTGGCGGGCTCCCAAATCGCTCCCAGATATAGTCGAAATCCGAACTGGCAACCTCGATGGATTCCTTCAAGCCGGACACTCCAAACTGATCAGCTTGCAATGCCAGCGTTATAAGAAGCATGTAATGAGCTCTGAAGAGGGCCCGGTCAGCCCATTCCCGCTGGGCCCCACCCTCGAACACCGTGCCATCCTCAGTCTGTGATAGCCGAGACAGAATCGCCATTACCGTGCTGTGCCCATACTGGGTTGGAATAGCATATGAGTCAAACGCGAGCCTGGCGAGAGCGTCAATGCCGCTTTTCTTTGCCATAGTGATAGGATCCATCCTGGACCAGGTGTAATTGACCTTCGTCTTCGCGCAGTGTTCGCAGTGTGGAACCTGATAAT
>JBKQKT010000091.1:0-6285 GCA_052147365.1 Candidatus Korobacteraceae bacterium
AAGCTGCCGGAGTGGTTCGGTCTGCGCGGTTCCGTCGTCAACGTGTCCATCCGCGATATAGCCGCGAGCGTGTTTATCTATCTCGGCATTCCGTTTCTAGCTGGAGTCATCACTCGCCTGGTATTGGTTAAAGCCAAGGGCCGCACGTGGTATGAGAAGACGTTCATTCCGCGCATCAGTCCGCTGACGCTGATCGCGCTGCTGTTCACCATCGTGGTGATGTTTTCCCTCAAAGGCGACTACATTCTGCGTCTGCCGCTGGACGTGGTGCGCATCGCTGTTCCTCTGCTGATCTACTTTGTGCTGATGTTCCTGGTGTCGTTCTACCTGGGCTACAAGCTGAAGGCCGACTACTCCAAGTCGGCGACTCTATCGTTCACTGCCGCTAGCAACAACTTTGAGCTGGCGATCGCGGTGGCCGTGGCGGTCTTCGGCATTAATTCCGGCGAAGCGTTTGCCGCCGTAATCGGCCCGCTGGTTGAGGTACCGGTGATGATCGGCCTGGTGAACGTGGCGTTGTTCTTCCAGCGCAAGTATTACAAGGACACGGCAACTGGAGAGCCGCTGGTCGCGATCTGCGATCCCGCAGGACACTAAGACCATCTGCGTTGCCAATCAACCGATCAGCTCACTCAAAACCGCCGATTCTGGAAGCTCGATTCCGAACTGATCGCGCAAGCAGTAGCGCACCTCGGCTTCAGTGGTCAGCAGACTTTCGTCGCGATTGCCGTCGCGAGTGACGATGAGGCGCATATTGGTCAGGGTGACACGGCCATCTGGTGTCGCCTTGCTGCAAATCCAGCGCTTGGTGAAGCCGGATTCCGGCGAGGTCTGATGAAAGTGGCACATCCCGCTGTAGTCGCTGAAGTGGCGAGGCTCGTCGCAGAAACAGTACTGCGGAACCTGCCCGTTTTTATCCTCGCGAAGTAGTTGCCATTCATCGCCTACGCGAACCACGCTATAACGGTGTCCGTGCACATCGTCAGTTCCACCGGAGCGAAAGACGATGGGATTAACAAACGATTCGCCGAAGCCCACGTCCACCAGCCACGGTTCTTCAAGTTCCACTCTCAACAGCATGTGATCAAACTCGGGACCAAAGCTGCCGTCGTCACGGTGCACGCGGGCTGACAGCATCTGGACCTGAAAGCCGATCGCAGTTAGCAGCTCGCAAAACAGTCCGTTGACTTCGTAGCAGAAGCCGCCCCGGCGGCGCACGACGATCTTGTCGTAGAGTTGCGCCAGCTCCAAGCGAATGGGATTTCCCAGAGGAATGTCGAGGTTCTCGAATGGAACGCTGAACAGGTGTTGTCGATGCAGCGCGCGGAGGCAGGCGGAGGATGGCTGCCGCGGTCCGTCGTACTCAATCCGCTGGAGGTACGCCGCAACATCCATCATCAGACCGGCAGCTCATCCTGCAGCCAGCCGGCCTCGGTGGGGGATTTTGGCTCGCAGGTAAGGTCGAGCACGAGATTCTCTAACACCAGGCGTTTGCTGGGAGGATTGGAGCGCAGGGCAAGGTCGGCGCGCGCCACGCGACGAATGGCACTGGTCAATTCGCGGCGCGACTTGTAGCGGCGGGCCTGGCGAATGACGTATTCGGCGGCAAACGGCGGGATCCGGAAGCCCTGCCACAAGGCTTGCCACAGCGCACGCGAGTCGCGCACATTGCGTTCGAGAATCACCAGCATTTGCCGGAAGGTCCGCGACAGCATGTAGAGATGCCCGATCGCAGCCTCATCGCCGTCGCCTGTGCTCAGGATGGCATCCAGCACGCCGAGAGCGCGGGCACGATCGCGCGACGAGATGGCGTCGGTCAGTTCGTAGAAGGATCTCTGCTTGGCCGCCAGCACCAAGGTTTCGACATCGCCCAGCGTGATGCGCTTCCTGTCGCCGGCGAACAACACCAGTTTCTCCAGTTCGCTCGCCACCATCATCATGTCGCCGCCGAGGGAGTCCACCAGTTCGCGCGCAGCATCGATGTCCAGCTTGACGCCTTCCGCGGTAGCAACTTCAGTCGCCCATTTCACGGCATCGCCTTCATCCACGCGGGCGAACTCGAGCACGGTGCAGTGCTCGCCCAGGGTCTCGCGGATGCGCTCGTACCTATCCTTGTCGGTCAGGTCCATGCGGCGGGCATCGGCCGGGATGCTGATGTGATCGGCGACGAAAATGAGCAAGGCATCGGGGTTGGGATTCTTGAAGTAATCTTCGATGGCGCCGAATTCGTCATCATGTTTGCCCCGGCTGTACAGGCTCTTCACTCCACGAATGAAGAACACCTGAAATGGCGACATTAACGATGGCGTTCGCGCCTGGTCGAGGACCTGCTGCAGCTCCACCTCGCCCAGATCCATGTCATAGACACTCAGTTCGCGTACATCGGCGGGCACCAGATGTTGCAGGATGGCATCGCGACAGCGCTTGCGGAAGAACGCCTCGTCGCCGATGAAGACATAGGCGGGGGACAGCTTGCGTGCCTTGACGTCGGCCACGAAGCGGTCCGAGGCGGCGAAGCTGCGCATCTAGTAGGCCTCCAGCATGTCGCTGACCAGGGTCTGCGAAAAGCTGGACGCCACCCGGTCAAGCGCGGGGCTCTCTTCCTCAAAGAAATTCGTGCCGTTGTTCGCAATCTGGTATTGCTCGCGATAAACCATACTGGGGTTGTCCCACAGCACCTTCCCTTTGCTGCTAACGAGCGACGCTTTTGCGATCACAACTACTACGGATGAAGAGATTCCGCCAGTCTGGGAATTGTAGGTCAGTGGATAATAGACCGCGGTTATGACCGTTCCGTTAAGGGTCGCATCCACTGTGCCATCGCTGGTACTGACGATGCGGTAATTGGTCCGGCTGCGCAACTCGCGGACTACAGCCGCGGTGAGAATCTGTTCGATGTGGTACGTAGTGGTCGCGTTGGCGAAAGCCGGCACGTAGATAGTGTGCATGTCTGCCGGCAAACGAACGCCGTGGGCGCTGGTGTGATATCCGCAGCTCGTCGACACGAGTAGCAGAGCTGACATGCAGCCGAGCAGGGCTAAGCGGGTGCATCCGGCCCGCATTATTGCACCGTACCCCGCGGGCGGGCGGCAATCATGCTTTCCGCACTCTCCGCTGCGGTCAGCGCCGCAATGCGCAAGTTGTCGGCAGCAGCCCAAATCCAGAATCCCTTGTCGTTTTGAGAATCGCGGCGGGCGAACACCTGAATCTGCTCCTGCCCCGCAGCGTTCACATTGCTGGGCGACTCTTCCCCACCTTGCAGCACGTCCACATGCTCGCCAGAAAGGGCGGCTGTCAGCTCCTCAATCTGGGCGGCTTGCTCCACCTCAATGTACAGCGAGAAGGCATACCCGTGGAAGATGGGCGCCTGCAACAGCATCAGCGAAGGCACGATCACCCGGTCCCCCACCAAATGGCGGAAGTGGCGCTGGATACGGCTCTCCACCGAGTCAAGCGAAGGCAGGGAGTGCTCGCCGTAGCGGTCCAGCAGGTTGAAAGCTACCTGCGAATCGAAGACGCTCTTAGGAAGCTGCTGGAAGGAAAGAAGGTTCACCGTCTGCTCATGCAGCTCGTCCATGCCACGCTTGCCATGCTCAGAAGCAGGTTCAAACGCCGTGGCCACGGTGCGCGTGATCCTGCCAATCTTGCCGGCGCGAAGCATCAGCAGCGCCAGCACCACCGCGGCAGGATGCGCGATGGCCACCGGCGTCACCGCAAAATCCACCCTGGGAGGAATGTTGAGCTCGTGTTCAATCCACGGGGCCCGCAGCAAGACACCCTTCTCGTTCTCGATGGCGTAGGAAAGGTCGATGATGTCGCTGCCGGCTTTGCGGGCCATCTGCCAGCTACGGCGCGTGAAGCTCTCGTCGGAGGCAAAGAATGTGAAGTCCACATTCTCCAGGTGCTCGGGCAGAACGCTTTGAATGAACGTGGGCTCCTCACCCACAGCCTCCAACTGGCCGAGCGATTCGTCATCGTCCAGCAGCCGTATATCCTGCGCGGGAAAGTTGCGGTCGCTGAGGACCTCCTTCATCTCGCGGCCCTTCAAAGTGGCGGCTCCGACGATGGCGACGCGGAACAACCCGCCCCAGTGTCCGCCGGCAGAACGAACTCCGGCTTGGTTATTCGGTTCCTTTTTCATCAGGCGTGCAACACCTCGTCGTGTGGCGGAGGGGGCGGCACGGCAGGCCGGCGGAAGACAAAGGAAAGCCGGGCGAGCACGCCCGAGAGGATGTAAACCAGCGCTATCAGGAACAGCACATATTGCGAGGAGAACCAGATAAGCGCGATTACGGCGCCGATCACGATGAGCCAGCGGAAATTCTGCGGCTGACGGAAATTGATGCCTTTGAAGCTCAGGAACCGCCAGGTGCTCACCAACAGGAACGACAGAGCAAAAACAAACACGCCCCAGCCAATTGAGAGCCACCACACCTGCAGCGGATTGCCTTGGACCAGATGGACCACAGCCGCAACCGCTCCCGCCCCAGCCGGGATCGGCATGCCGACAAAATACTTGCGCCCCGGGCGGCCAGGATTCGATGGCTGCGGATTGACCTGAATGTTGAAGCGCGCCAGGCGGCATGCCCCTGCCAGGAGGAAGACGAAAGTCGCGATCGCACCGAGTTGAATAACGCGCCCACGCACATCGAGATCGCCGGCAAGAGGCAACATGCGAAAGCCCCAGGTCCAGGCCAGGATCGCAGGGGCAATGCCAAAGGCGATGATATCGGCCAGCGAATCCAGTTCGCGGCCGAACGCACTGGCAGTGTTGGTGAGGCGCGCGATGTCACCGTCGAAGAAATCGAGAACAATCGCAATGCCGATTGCCTTCGCCGCCACGTCGAAGTGCCAGGGGGCAGACTCGGTTCCCTGGATCGCCTGCGAGATGGCATAGTAGCCTGCGGCAATGTTGCCCGCCGTGAAGATGGAAGGAAGGATATATAGCCCCTTCCTCGCCCGGCGTGGCCTGTCGGGATCGTCATGGCGGTGCGTCAGGCGGTTGTTCATTGCACCTCCACGGCTTCTCGCTGACTGGGCGCAACCGATCGGGGCTGGGCCACAGCGAGAAGGCTCGAACCGCCCTTCACGTTATCACCCACCTGCACCTTCATCTCGGCATCGGCACGGAAGATGACATCCACACGCGACCCAAACTTGATGAGCCCGACACGTTCGCCTCGGGCTACTCGGTCTCCGACATTCTTGCTAAAGACGATACGGCGCGCCAGCAGGCCGGCAATCTGCTTGAAGATAACCGTGCCGGCATCTCCCTCGACGGTCACCACGTTCTGTTCGTTGAGTTCTGCCGAGACGGTGCCCATCGCATTGCGGAACTCTCCCGTTTTGTACTGTACATCGCTGATCACGCCTGCGATAGGAGAGCGATTCACGTGCACGTTGAAGATATTCAAGAAAATGCTGATCCGAGTTTGCGACTGCCCGTTCTTCTCGATGACCGACACATTTGTGACCTTGCCGTCGGCAGGAGAGACGATGGCCCCTTGCACCGCCGGGATCTGACGCTCAGGATCGCGAAAAAACCACAGGAAAAATCCCGCCAGCAGCAGAGGGATGACAGCCAAAATGGGTAGAGTCAGCCATCCCACCAGCAGAGCTACCAAGATAAAGGCCAGTCCGTAATAAATCCCGTCGCGAACCATGGGTAACTCCGATTATAGAGCCTGCGCCGCGGCTGCCCTAATTGGAAGGTCCCACGATTTCGCGCGTGAGCTCGTCCATATGCTGTTGCGCTTCATCGTATTTGTCGCCGGTCGATGGACCGGCGAAGCCAGCATGAATAGCGTGTACGCGCCCGTTGCGATCCAGAAAGATCGCAGTCGGGTAGGCGCCGAAGTGCAGCAATTGCGGTAGGGTCTTCTCGATCTGACCCTGGTCGGTTGTGCCGGCCAGCAGCAGCGGAAAGGTCAATCCATACTTATCGCGATAGATGGCGATTTGCCGCAAATCGCGTGCGGTGTCGTCAATGTACTCGTACGCGAGGCCCACAATCACCAGCCCCTGCGCCTGATATTTGCGATAGAGCTGTTCCAGCAGCGGTGCTTCGTCGTGGCAGTTCGGGCACCAGGTGCCGAAGATGTCCACGATCATCGGCTTGCCTTTGAACTCGGGGCTATTCTGGTCAATTGTCTTGCCGGACGCGTCAACTCCACTGAAGCGAAACGGCTCCTGCTGGTCTTTGACTTTGGTCAGGCTTCCGGCCAGCAGGTTGGGGTCGGCCGCAGCTTTATCAGTAGTGCGCACCGCCGTGAACGGCGACAAGGA
>JBKQKT010000092.1:0-2758 GCA_052147365.1 Candidatus Korobacteraceae bacterium
ACTGTGTCGCCCGGCTGAACGACCGCCGCGTAAGCGGCCATGTTGGCCGTGGTTCCTGAATGTGGCTGCACATTGGCATGCTCAGCGCCAAAAAGCTGCTTGGCACGCTCGCGCGCCAGCGTCTCAACCACGTCGGCAAATTCGCATCCGCCGTAATACCGCCTGCCGGGATAACCTTCGGCATACTTGTTGGTGAAGACCGACCCCATCGCTTCCAGCACAGCCTCGCTTACAAAATTCTCTGAGGCAATCAACTCCAGCCCTTCGTGCTGACGCCGTTCTTCGTTTTCGATGGCCAGCGCGATATCCGGATCAACTTCCGCCAATGCTCGTTCCATAGGATTTGTATTCATGATTCCGTCCTCCCTGCTCACTCGGGTACGACTGAGAGTTGCCAATTATGGTGATACATCTGCCTTCTAGTTTGTCATTACGAGCGCCCGATTTTGGCGCGAGGAATCTGCTTTTCTGATCGTCGGCAAGAAAGCAGATCCCTCGCTGCGCTCGTAATGACAAGTCTAAGTGCTCAAGCTCGCGCTGCGTGACCTTCATCCTGATGCTCGATGGCAGCAATCTTCTCCACACGGCGTTCGTGCCGGCCTCCGGCGAACGGAGTGGCCAGCCACTTGTCCACGATTTTGAAAGCTACGTCTTCGCTGCACGTCTCGGCGCCCAAAGCGATGACGTTGGCGTCGTTGTGCTCACGTGAACGCCCGGCTTCAAACTCGGTGTCAACTTTTGCCGCCCGGATGCCCGGCACTTTGTTGGCCGCGATCGACATGCCAATGCCGGTGCTGCACACGAGAATGCCTAGATCAGCGCCTTGCGATGCGACCTCTTCGGCGACCGCGCGGGCGAAGTCGGGATAGTCGCATGACGCCGTGGAGTTGGTGCCGCGATCGTCCACCGTGATGCCCTCGCCTGTGAGCTTCTGTTTGATCTTTTCCTTCAGCTCAAAACCGGCGTGGTCTGATCCTAAGGCTATTCTCATGGCTGCCATTGTAGCGCGGAGGGCGGAGAAAAGCAGTGAGGCCTTAACCTGCAAACGCCTTCGCCAGGAAACGCGAGATGTGCCAGGCATCCATGTATTTATAAGGTGTCTCGCCGAGAGAGTAATGCCCGCAAGGCAGCGCCTTGATGGTGGTGTCGAGGCCGCGGCGCAGGAATTCGCCCGCCGCCTGTATGGAGAACTCCGGCAGAAATGTGAGGTCGTAGCGGCCGTAAATCATGAGCGACTTCTTCGGCCAGCGCCCGAACTTATCGAAGTACACGATGGGGCTGATGCACATCCACATGCTCCGCAACTCGTCGTGGGTGAGCACGGTTTCCAGGCTCTGACGAATGTGCTGCGTGGATTGGCCAGTCCACACCACGTCGCCGAAGGTGGACGAAGCGTGATTGAAAACGCACACGCTGATGCGCGGATCGTGCGCGCCCGCTAGAAACGCGTAACACGAGCCGAGGCTCGTGCCGACGATGCCCAGCCGCGAGTAACCGCGCTGCTGCAGCCAGTCGAGGCAGGACCGGATGTCGATGATCGCCTGGTGTCCGGCATGAATAGTGCGGCCGATGTTCGAGGAAACCGCGTAGTCGGCGCGCGTCAGCCCGGCCGGCCTGCGAATGTCGTGGTAGGGCATGCTCATGCGCAGCGCGGCAATGCCCAGCATGTTGAAGAGGCGGCACAGCGCGTTCTGGCTGACGCCGTCGGCGTTCCATTGCGGCAGCAAAATCACTGCGCGCCGTCCCCGCGCCGGGAACCAGCGCGCGTTCATGCAGTTGTTTTCCGGATAAGGCGACTCCACCGCCGAGGTGAAACGCAGGAACTTGCCCCACTCGTCCTTGGGCAGCTTCTTGGGCGGCTCGCTACCGGTATGGAAAAGCTCGACCTTGCGATGCTCGATGCGGAAGTCCGTCGGCACTTTGTACGAATAGAACTGGTCACTGTTGGCGACAAGGTGATCGTTGACCGCCGACCAGTACTCCAGCATGGCGGTTTTGTCGGCCTGGTCCTGTGGCGGCCGCAGATTTTCCGCCAGCGGCCAGCCGTTGGCCCACTCCAAACCCCACTCGAACGGACGCACCACGCGATTGTTGTCGCGCGAGGTCATGCGCGATTCCCACTCGTACATCCAGCGCCGGTAATGTTCTCGCATCCTGAGGAAACTATAGCGAAGTGAAGGGTACGAGGTCGCGGTCAAGCCAATGAACATGCGCCTCGGTGCGCCGAACGGCGCCCAGCGCAGGTTGAGCGGGAAGGCGGGACGCAAGCAAGAGAAGCTTAGGTAGGGTACCCCGGCAGTTCTTTCTGTGCATTTATCGAACCTCTAAGCGGAACTCTACAGGCTGGCCAACAAGCGAGTCTGCTGGCTTTTCAGGTCGGCGTAGGATCGAGTGACGTACTCATCAAAGTCGGGAGGAAAGTCAATCAACGAGTACTTTTCTGAGAAGTCGCCGTTTTCCCACTTTGCCAACACGGCTTTGTATCCGACGACATGAGTCACGAATTCAAGAAGGCATTTTGGCATCTGTTCCTCGACGATTAGGTGAGCCTTCCCGATGATAAGCTTCTCCTGCACCTCATTTAGAGGTGTGAAGACAGTTCTCATCCAAAGGAACCACTCTTCCAGTTCCGTCTGGGATGGTTCCTCGCCTGCCTCGAAAACCGCCTTTCTCCCAAGCTTTGTCAGAAGGGCCTCATAAGCAATCCGCCCTGCCTTAGAGGCCACATACAGGGGACCGTAGAACTCATTGAGGCGCA
>JBKQKT010000093.1:0-7618 GCA_052147365.1 Candidatus Korobacteraceae bacterium
ATAGTTCGTACAGATTACCGTGAAACTGGTTGGTGCCGGACTTGGTGATGTAATTGATCTGGGACGCTCCATACCTGCCTTGATCCACGGAATACGAAAGTGTATTGACGGTCACTTCCGAAATCGAGTTGAGGCCGAGCACGAGATTGGTCGAGAGACCGCTATTGAGGTTCGTCAGGGGGTCATTTGTCTCCAGTCCGTCAACGATGTATCCGTTGGAGAGCGCCGGCAGACCATTGAATTCCACGTTGCCGTAGCCGTTGGTGCCACCCACAAAATCGTTGCTGCTACCTGCTGTATTGATGAGGGCCCCGGGAGCAAACTGCAAGGGGTAGGTCATATCACCACCTGGGTTCGGCAGGTTCTCCAGTGCAGGCGCATTCAAGGTCGTGGATGTGTTTGCGTTGCTCGTGTTGATGATCGGTGCTTCCGAGGTGACCTCGACGGTTTCCTTTGATTGCGCCACCCTGAGTGTGAGGTTGACGGTCTGCTTCTGACCCAGGCCGGAGACGACATTGTCCGCCTGCTTCGGCTCGAATCCCTGCGCTTCGACTCTGACCGTATAACTGCCAGGCTTGAGCTGCGGGAAATTGAAGCGGCCCGCGTCGTCCGTCTTTGCACTGCGCTTCAGGCCGGTGGCGTGGTCGATCACGGTCACCGCGGCTCCGGGAACCGCCGCGTTCGTCGAGTCAGTGACCTGCCCGAGAATGGCGCTGGTGGTCTCTCCCTGTGCCCATACGGGTGCCGGCATCAGCAAAACCACAGCTATGGCAAGAAGCGTGAAGCAGCGTGCATGATACGGAATACACTTGAAACTCAATCCCACGGTCTACCCTCAGAACATTCCGAGCGAAGCAAAAGGTTGGGCCCAGTCTAGCTTGGAAATCAGGATACACTATGAGATGTTAAGTACAGTAAACTATTACGCGAATATTACGGTTTAGAAACCCAGATTCTCTCCGCCGCCGATGTGCCGAGCCGAATCTGGCGTTTCTCTATCGACAAAGACACCGTCCCGTCGTAGTTCCGGGCTTCTACCCCAATGCGAACCCCGGGACGAATTCCCTCTTTGTCAAGGAATTCCAAAAGCTCCCGGTCGCGCTCGTAAACACTGGCAACCACATACTTTGAACCGGGCTCTGACTCGCTGAGCAGACGCAATCCCTTCTTGCGGCGTTCTGCAGGACTGCGCAGCGCCAAGCCATTTCCGTGGGGGCACGTGTCCTTGTGTCCAAGTTTTTCCACCAGCTTCTTCTCAAATGCAGGAGACACCGCGTGTTCCAGACGTTCAGCCTCATCGTGGATCTCATACCAATGCATCCCGAAAATCTCAGACAACATTTGCTCGATGAGGTGATGCCGAACAATGGTGCGTTCGGCGATTTCCCGTCCCTGCGAGGTAAGCCGAATATGCCCGTCGCTCCTGACGGACACAAGTCCATCCTTGGTCAGGCGCTTCAGAGCGAACGTTACGGCTGGCCGCGTCACGGAAAGCCAATGAGCAAGGGTAGCGGGAATAACGGTCTGCCCCTCAGCTTCCGCCTCGGCGATGGCCTTCAGGTAGTCCTCTTTGGAAATCGTGATCATCGTTCCCACTCGGAAACTTCGATAAGTGCGTGCAGTCTAACACCTGTGGCGTTCCGTACGAGAGCGGCCAGTGGGCGTTTGTCGGACTATCGGGCCGCAATCCGCGTACGAATTGGATTGGGAAGTCGGCTTAGGGGCATCGATCCAGACGCAGGGCGCAAGAGGTCAGCGATTGACGTGGCGAAAGACTCGGACAAGATTGAATATCCGAGGCCGCACCCTCCTCGTTATTCCCACGCTGCGTCTTCGCACTCCATACTTGTCTCGTGCAGAGTGCCGATCCCAATCTGCGGCTGCTGGAGTCGTTTCTCGACTATCTGAAGGTTGAGAAGGGACTGGCGCCGCTGAGTGTTTCGGCTTACCACTCCGACCTGGAGCAATACTCGCAATTCTTGCTGAAGCGAAAGCGCGCCCTGCGCGAGGCGCGGCGGCAGGACGTGCGCGACTTCCTCAACGCGCTGCTTTCCAATGGCGTGGATGGGCGCAGCGTGGCGCGCAAGCTCTCGGCGCTACGGCACTTCTACAAGTACCTGCTGCTGGACCGCTATATCACAACCGATCCCACGCTGAACATTGACACGCCGCGGCAATGGAAGGTGCTGCCGAAGTCGCTCGCGGCGGATGAAGTCGAAGCCTTGCTGCAGGGGCCTCCACGCGCCAAGGATGATCGCCTGTCGCAGGCGCTCACCGGACGCGATCGCGCCATGCTGGAAGTGTTTTATGCCGGTGCGTTGCGCGTCTCCGAGGTCATCAACCTGAAGCTGGAGGACCTGAAGCTGGAGCTGGGCTATGTGCTGGTGCATGGCAAGGGCGACAAGGAGCGCATCGTGCCGCTGGGCCGGGCGGCGCAGGAAATTGTGCAGCAATACTTACGCGATGCGCGTCCGGTGCTGGCGGCGGGGAAGTCGTCGCCGTTTTTGTTCATCGCCCGGGGCGCGCGGCACATCACGCGGCAACGGGTGTGGCAGGTGGTGAATGAGGCTTCGGCGCAGTCGGCCCGCCATGCCAGCCCGCACATGCTGCGCCATAGTTGCGCGACGCACATGGTGGAAAACGGCGCTGACCTGCGCACGGTGCAGACTATCCTCGGCCATGCCGACATTTCGACTACGCAGGTGTACACGCATCTCGCGCTCGACCGGCTGAACCGCGTGTACAAGCAGCATCATCCGCGCAGCAAGAGCCGGGCAGGGAAGAGCACATGAAGCAGCGCGGTGGCACGGTTGTCGAGAAAGCTGTGGCGAAGTTCGTTCGCGCGCTGCAGGAACGCAACGCTTCGCCGCACACCATCAAGGCCTACCGCACCGATTTGGCTCAGTTTGCCGAGTATGTTGGGCCGCAGGGTTGGCGCGACATTGATCACGTGCTGATTCGCGGCTATCTGTCGAATCTTTATGAGCGCGGGCTGAGCAAGACTTCCGTCGCGCGTTCGCTCGCTGCACTGCGATCGCTCTACAGGTGGCTGGCGCAGGAAGGCGAGGTCGAGCAGAATCCCGCGGCGCTGGTTGCCACTCCGAAGCTGCCGAAGAAGCTGCCGCGCGTGCCGAGCATCGAGGAGGTCAACACCGTTCTGGACTCGGCTATGCCGGAGTCCTCAGCATTTGTCGAGCGCGATCAGGTCATCCTGGAGTTGCTGTACGGATGCGGCATCCGCAACTCAGAGCTGATCGGCATCAACCTCGACGACATTCGCTGGTCGCAGGAAATTCTTCTGGTGCGAGGGAAGGGAAGAAAGGAACGGTACGTTCCGTTTGGCGATTCAGCGAAGGCGGCGATGCAAACCTATTTGCCGGCTCGCCAGCGAGTGCTCGGCGAAACGCGGCGTACTACAGAGCGGGCGCTGCTCATTAATTTGCGCGGCAGCCGCCTGACCACTCGTAGCGTCGGCCGCATCGTCAAGCAGATCGCGGTCGCGCGCGGGCTCTCGCCCGATGTCCACCCGCACACCCTGCGGCACGCCTTTGGAACGCACATGCTGGAAGAGGGCGCCGACCTGCGGGCTATCCAGGAGATGCTGGGCCATGAGCGCCTGGCGACCACGCAGCGTTACACCCAACTGACGGTGAAGCATGTGATGGAGGTGTACGACCGCACACATCCGCATGCGAAGGGCGGGAGTTAGCATGTAGCAGTTGGCAAGTGGAAAGCTCCATGATAGCGCTTGCTAACACGTACGAAAATGCGTACGCTTAACCTATGCAGACCATGAATGCCAGTGAGGCCCGCGAGAAGCTCTACCGCCTTCTCGACGAGACGGCCGCCGCCCACGAGCCAATGCTCATAACGGGCCCTCGCTCCAATGCGGTTCTCGTCGGGGAAGAAGATTGGAATGCCATCCAGGAGACCCTTTATCTGCTGTCGATTCCCGGTATGCGTGAGTCCGTCCGGGAGGGACTGGCAAGTCCTGTTGACGAGTGCGAGAAAGAACCGGGCTGGTGACGGCTTGGCAGGTTGTCTTCACCAGACAGGCGCAGAAGGATGCCCGCCGCCTAGCCTCTGCTGGTCTTCGCCCAAAGGCCGAGCTGCTCCTTGCCCTCCTCGCAAACAATCCTTACCAGAAGCCTCCGCCTTTTGAGAAGCTTCTAGGGGACCTGAAAGGAGCTTACTCTCGCCGGATCAATATCCAGCACCGACTTGTCTATCAGGTTTTGGAGGAGCAGCGCGTCGTTAAAGTGCTTCGGATGTGGACCCACTATGAATAGAGTCGCGCGTGTAATCTCTGGAGCCTGCGACGCCTCAATCCGCCCGGCATCCAATGTGTTAGCCTTTTCATGGGGTACAGCGTGACAGTTGAGCGTTGTTTCGCTTGCGTAATCCGCTGATTCAGCACCCAAGCCGCAAGGACCACAGATTTGATCAACAAGGCCATAGCCAAGATTTTCGGCACCAGCAACGAGCGTGAAATCAAGCGCATCATGCCGCTGGTTGATGCCATCAATGCGCTCGAGCCCGAGACGAAGCAGCTCAGTGACGAGCAGCTCCGGGCCAAGACCGATGAGTTCCGGCAGCGCGTCCGCGAACGGGTGGACGCCGTGGAAGATGCCGACGAGAAAGACCGCGAGCTGGCGGCGGCGCTGTATGAAATCCTGCCTGAGGCCTTCGCGGTGGTCCGTGAGGCGGGCTGGCGCGTGCTGAAGATGCGGCATTTTGATGTGCAGCTCATCGGCGGCGTGGTGCTGCATCAGGGCAAAATCGCCGAGATGAAGACCGGCGAAGGAAAAACGCTGGTCGCGACCCTGCCGGTATACCTCAATGCCCTCTCTGGGCGCGGCGTTCACGTCGTTACGGTGAACGACTACCTCGCCAAGCGCGACTCGGAGTGGATGGGCAAGCTGTACACCTTCCTGGGGCTGACCGTCGGCGTTATTGTGCACGACCTTGACGACAACCAGCGGCGCGAAGCCTACGGCTCGGACGTTACCTACGGCACCAACAACGAGTTCGGCTTCGATTACCTGCGCGACAACATGAAGTTCGACATGGCCGACTGCGTGCAGCGCGGCCACAACTTTTCCATCGTGGACGAGGTGGACTCGATCCTGATCGACGAAGCGCGCACGCCGCTCATCATCAGCGGGCAGAGCGAGGAGTCCACCGACAAGTATTACCGCGTGAACCGCATCATCTCGCAACTGGAACAGGGCGAGGAGATTGACCGCGGGCCAGGTGAAAGCAAGATACTCACCGGCGACTACGTGGTGGATGAGAAGCACCGCACCATTACGGTGACCGATGTCGGATGGGAAAAAGTTGAGCGCCTGCTGGGTATCGGCAACATTGCCGACCCCGAAAACTGGGACCTGAAGCACCACGTTGACACCGCCATCAAGGCGCACTCGCTGTACCGGCGCGATGTCGAATACGTGGTGAAAGACGGCGAAGTGCTCATCGTGGATGAGTTCACCGGCCGCCTCATGCCGGGCCGGCGCTGGTCTGACGGTTTGCACCAGGCGGTGGAAGCTAAAGAGAACGTAAAGATCGAGCGCGAGAACCAGACGCTGGCGACCGTCACGTTCCAGAACTATTTCCGCATGTACAAGAAGCTGGCCGGTATGACGGGCACGGCGGAGACGGAAGCGCCCGAGTTCGACAAGATCTACAAACTCGAAGTCGTCGTAATCCCGACCAACCGGGCGCTGTTGCGCGTAGAAAACTCCGATGTGGTGTACCGCACGGAGAAGGAAAAATACTTCGCCGCTGCGGACGAGATCAAGCAGCTGGCGGAGACAGGACAGCCTGTGCTGGCGGGCACTACGTCGGTGGAAAAGTCCGAGCGCCTTTCCGATCTGCTGAAGAAGAAGGGCGTGAAACACGTAGTACTGAACGCCAAGTACCACGAGAAGGAAGCCGAGATTGTTGCGCAGGCCGGGCGCAAGGGCGCCATCACGATTGCCACCAACATGGCCGGGCGCGGCACCGACATTCTGCTGGGCGGCAATCCTGAATTCATGGCCAAGCAGGAGTGCCTGAAAAAGGGAATTGCGCAGCAGCTCCGCGTGGCCGCAGGTGAGGTCAACGCCAAGCCCGATGATCCCAACATCTCTTACTTCTACTACGGCGGCAACGAGTACCAGGTGCCGACGGCGCAGTGGAACGAGAGCCTTACACGGCACAAGCAAGAGACCGATGTGGAGCACAATGAGGTAACGGCGCTTGGCGGGCTGTTCATCCTCGGCACTGAGCGCCACGAGGCGCGGCGTATTGACAATCAGCTTCGTGGACGCGCCGGCCGCCAGGGAGATCCCGGCGCCTCGCGCTTCTATCTGTCGCTGGAAGATGATCTGATGCGCATCTTCGCCAAAGAGTGGGTGTCAAACCTGCTGCAGCGGCTGGGGATGGAAGAGGGCGTTCCGATTGAATCGGGTCTCATTACGCGGCGTATTGAAGCGGCGCAGAAGGCGGTGGAGGGACAAAACTTCGAAGCCCGCAAACACCTGCTCGAGTACGACGACGTGATGAACAAGCAGCGCCAGGCGGTGTACGGACTGCGCCGGCAATTGATGGAAGGTGTGGACCAGAAGGACCTCATCCTCGAAGACTATGTGCGCGAACTTCTCGGGGGCCTGCTCGACAAGTACTGCGCGAAAGAAACTCACGCCGAAGATTGGGACATTAAGAGCCTGAAGAACCAGTTGTTCACCCGCTTCGGTGTGGACATCGCGGCCGAGGGTATTGAAGCGGAGAAGCTCAACCGGCAGGAACTCGGCGACGCCATCTTCGAGAAACTCAAAGAGCGCTACGAAGCCAAGGAGAGCCTGATTGGCCCGGATGCAATGCGCCACCACGAGCGCATCATCATGCTCAGCGTTATCGACCAGCAGTGGAAGGACCATCTGCTCAGCATGGATCACCTGCGCGAAGGCATCGGGCTGCGCGGCTACGCTCAGCACGATCCGCTGGTGGAGTACAAGCGCGAATCCTTCGACATGTTCGAAGCCATGATGGAGCGCTTCGAGGAGGAGACGGTACGTTACCTGTACCTGATGCAGGTGATCGAGGCCCCCTCGCGACCTGCACCGCAACCTGCGCTTTCTCCTGTGGGCGGGAACGGCGATGCCGCAGCGGCCTTCAGCACGAGTGCGCGAAGGAATCGAGCGGCGACTTCAATGGACGATATGGAAGAAGCCTTCCAGCGCCGCAAACGCCGCGAACTGGAGCAGGCGCGCATGGCAGGCGCCGGCGAGCAAGGGACAGTGCAGCAGGTCGTCCGCGGCGAGAAGGTCGGCCGCAACGATCCTTGCCCGTGCGGCAGCGGCAAGAAGTACAAGAAGTGCTGCGGGGCATAAAGGCCGCTCTTCGCTTTTTCGCTAAGGCTACTTATTACAGAAGACCTAGGCCGCTAATCCACGATTCCGTCTGTCCTCGTGTTTCCTCCTGCCGAGTTGTACACTCATCACGACAAAGGGGAGGTCCTAATGGCATTCTGTTCAGCTTGTGGCACTCAAATGGTCGACAATGCAGCCTTCTGTCCGAAATGCGGCAAGGCAACAGGACAACCTGGCGCTGCGAGTGCTTCTCCTCCGCCTGTCCC
>JBKQKT010000094.1:0-3520 GCA_052147365.1 Candidatus Korobacteraceae bacterium
CTGATCGCGACGTTTGGCGTTATGTATGTCTGCGGATACAATCTCGATAACCTGTCGCTGATGGCGCTGGCCATCGCCACCGGATTCGTGGTGGACGACGCGATTGTGGTGATCGAGAACATCACGCGGTACATGGAGCAGGGCATGCGTCCGCTGGACGCGGCGCTCCGCGGCGCGAGCGAGATCGGTTTCACGGTGCTTTCGATCAGCCTGTCGCTGGTGGCCGTGTTCATTCCCATTCTGCTGATGGGCGGGATCGTGGGACGCCTGTTCCGCGAGTTTGCTGTGACGCTGAGCGCAGCCATCGCGGTTTCCCTGGTGGTTTCTCTTACCACCACGCCGATGCTGTCCTCGCGTTTCTTGAAGGCCCACGATCCCGGAGGTCATGGCAAGCTGTACCGCATCAGCGAGCGCGGATGGCAGTGGATGAACAACACATACCGAGTCACGGTGGGCTGGGTGTTGCGCCACAAGCTGCTCACCCTGAACGTGGCCATTGCCACGCTCGTACTTAATGTGTGGCTTTACATGATCGTTCCTAAAGGATTCTTTCCACAGCAGGATACAGGACGAATGGCTGGCGTCGTCCAGGGCGATCAGGACGTCTCGTTCAATGACATGAACACGAAGGTGAACCAGTTCATCCGCATTGTGAAGCAGGATCCCGCGGTGCAGAACGTCCTGGCATTCGTGGGTGGCAATGCAGCTCAGAACCAGGGGCGCATGTACGTCACGCTGAAGCCGCTGGCCGAACGCAAGATCAGTGTGGATCAGGTCATCGCACGCTTGCGTCCCAAGTTGTCGCACATTCCCGGCGCATCGCTGTACTTCCAAGGCGTGCAGGACTTGCAGATCGGCGGCCGCTCGTCCAACGCCCAGTTCCAGTACACGCTGTCAGGGGAAAACCTGGACGAGCTTTATGAGTGGGCGCCGAAGCTGTTGCAGAGGCTGCGAAAAATTCCCCAGCTCAAGGACGTCAACAGCGACCAGCAGGTTAGCGGGCTGGAAGCCAACGTCATCGTTGATCGAGACACGGCCGCGCGTTTGGGGATTACTCCGTCGCAAATCGACAACATTCTGTATGACGCTTTTGGACAGCGGCAGATTTCGACCATCTACCGTACGCTGAATCAGTACCACGTGGTGCTGGAGGTCGATCCCAAGTACCAGCTGACGCCCGACGCCCTGAACAGCGTTTACATCATTACTAACAGCGGGGCGGAAGTGCCGCTGTCGTCGTTTGCGCATTTCGGCCCGGCGAACACATCTCTGTCGGTCAATCACCAGGGCCAGTTCCCTGCTGTGACCATCTCGTTCAATCTGGCGCCGGGTGGGGACCTGGGAACAGCGACCCAGGCGATCGACCAGGCAGAGCTGGAAATGCGCATCCCCGCCACGATCCACGGCAGCTTCCAGGGTACGGCAGCCGCTTTCCAGGATTCGCTGAAGTCGGAACCTCTGCTGATTCTGGCGGCGCTGGTGGCGGTGTACATCGTGCTTGGCATGTTGTACGAAAGTTACATCCATCCCATCACGATTCTGTCCACTCTGCCGTCGGCCGGGACGGGCGCGATACTGGCGCTGCTGCTCTTCCATATGCAGCTCGACGTGATTGCGCTCATCGGGATCATCCTGCTGATTGGCATCGTGAAGAAGAACGCCATCATCATGATTGACTTTGCGCTGGAAGTGGAGCGCACGGGCAAGACCGCGGAGGAGGCAATCCATGAAGCCGCGCTGATTCGCTTCCGCCCCATTATGATGACCACCGCCGCCGCCATGCTGGGAGCGATGCCCCTGGCCTTCGGCCGCGGGGTTGGCGCGGAGATACGCCGTCCGCTGGGCATCGCCATCGTCGGGGGCCTCATCGTGAGCCAGGCGCTGACGCTCTACACCACGCCCGTGGTGTACCTCTACATGGACCGCTTCAAGGACTGGGTGGTCGAGCACCTGCCATGGCGCCGCAAGCAGGCCGAGAAGAAGGAAGAAGAAGTGCCGGTGTTTGCGGATTAACAAGCACGCCTCTTTCCATATTTCATCCGCTTTTCATCATGCTGAAATCATCTTTGTGCATACTGCTGCTACCGGCTGGCAGAACGGCGCGTCTTGTAGATTGTGGGCTTGCAAGACCTTCGTGTAGGGATGGTACTGCTTTTCAGGATGTGGTTATGTTGAGAATTGATATTGATGCTGTGCCGCATAGCGCGACGCTCCGCTGTTCCGGCCGAATCGTGCTGGGTGTGGAAGTCGAGATCCTGCGCTGCATGGCGGAGGGGCGAAACGAAGCTTGCCTCATGCTGGACCTGGGTGAAGTCCGTGCCATGGACGCCGCCGGGTTGGGACTTCTGGTGGAGCTGCATTGCCGGGCGTTGTGCAGCAGCCAGGCGCTGAGAATCGTGAAAGCCTCGCGCTGCGTGCGCCGACTTATCGCCCTGGCGAACCTGCATTCGGTGCTTGAAGTTGCCGAGGCCGGGATGAATGACATGTGCGATGGCGAGGAAATCCGATCGTCCCTGATTCGGCACTCGATGACGGCGTGATAACGCGAGGACATTTCTTGCAGGAACCGTCGCAGACCGCGGAACAGCAGCGGATCTCCAGGGAGTTCACTTTCCCCGGGAATGCGCAGTCCATGTCGGCGGCGCGCGATGCGATAATGGAGTTCATTCAGCCGCACTGCGCCACCGAAATGGAGGAGACCGATATCCTCATCGCCCTGCAGGAAGCGCTGGCTAACGCCGTAGTCCATGGCTGCCAAAACGATCCCTCCAAAAACGTCTTCTGCCGGGTCGAGGTCGATGCCGATGCTTTCACCATGACTGTGCGCGATCCCGGACCGGGATTCGATGTGGATGCGGCCACGCAGGCCACAGAAGCCGGCGCCAACTTCACGACACACGGCAGGGGAATCTGCCTCATGCGCAGCTTGATGGATGAAGTTGTGTACCGCAAGGGCGGCTCAGAGCTGCAGCTCCGGAAATTGCGCAAAGTGGCGTCGAGCGTCGGTGGAGCACCGCTTTAGCGGTGCAGCAAAGCAACTCCTTCTGCCGTTGGCTTTAGCCGCTGAGGTAATTCGTCCATTGGAAATTCCGGATTGAGCGACGAGAAACGAAACTCTCCTGCTGAGTTGACCAATCCAGATCGCACTGGATTCCGGTGAATGTAGTCCAGATACCTGTAAGATTCAGCGGTATCGCGGACTCGCCGATCCAGGAAACTCTTCTGCCAGATCTCGTAGCGCACTCCCAACAACTTACCGGCCTGATAGGAGAAGCCACCCTTAATGAACTGCATCGTTCTCTCGAGGGTTGAGCCTTCCGGAACCGTCAAAATGAGGTGAAAATGATTGGGCATCACCACAAAGGCGTGAAGGCGAAATTTCTGTGCGTCTCGATAGTCGAAGAGTGTTTTGCAGAAAAGCTCGGCCACGGGATCGGACTGAAGGAGGTGCTTCTTGAGGTAGGTTCCGGCGGTGACGAAGTAGGTTGAAGCAGTGGTCCTGCCGCGATATGGAATAGCC
>JBKQKT010000095.1:0-7535 GCA_052147365.1 Candidatus Korobacteraceae bacterium
ATGTCAGCGACGTCCTTCACCAGTCCCGTCTCGACGAGCTGGTTTACCAATGCATCCCCCATGCCCTCGATGTTCAGCACGCCACGGGAAGCGAAGTGTCGAATGCTCTCGCGCAGCTTGGCCGGACAATTCGCGTTCACGCAGCGATGGTCTGCTTCGCCCTCGGCGCGTACCACGTGCCCGCCGCAAACCGGACACTGTTCCGGCATATGAAATTGCCGCGTACCACGGGGCTTGTCATCCAGCACCTTCACAACTTTGGGGATGACATCGCCGCCACGCTCCACAGAGACCCAATCGCCTATGCGCACACCTAGCCGCTCGATCTCGTCCATGTTGTGCAGTGTGGCGCGGCTTACCGTAGTGCCGCCGATGGAGACCGGCTTCAGCGCCGCTACCGGGGTCAGTTTCCCGGTCCGGCCCACCTGCACCAGAATGTCTTCTATCCGGGTCACGCCCGAGCGAGCGGCGAACTTGTATGCGATTGCCCAGCGCGGCGCCTTGCCTGTGTAGCCCAGCTCTTCCTGAAGCGCGATGCGATCAACCTTGATGACGATGCCATCAATCTCGTAGGGCAGGCTGTCGCGTTTGGCCTCCCATTCGTTGATGAACTCCCACACCTGCTCGAGGTTGTGAACCAGCCGGCGGTTGGGATTCACCTTGAAGCCCGCGGTCTGCAATGCTTTCAGCGTCGCGGAATGCCGCTCGAAGATAGTGCGGCCTTTCGTGAACAGTGCATAGGAGAAAAAATCCAGCCGCCGTTGCGCAGTAATGTTCGGCTCCAGCACACGCACCGTACCGGCCGTTGCATTGCGCGGATTGGCGAACCTCGGCAGCCCCTGCTGCTCGCGCTCATCGTTCATACGCTGGAATGCGGAGAGGGGCATCAGCAATTCGCCGCGCACCTCGAAGCCCGGTGGCAAGTTTGCCTTCGCCAGGGTCTTGGCAGGAATGCTCAGTGGCACACTGCGAACGGTGCGCACGTTGAGGGTGACATCCTCGCCGACCGTACCGTCGCCCCGCGTGATGCCCATCGCCAGCTTGCCACCTTCGAAGCGCAGTGCCAGTGACATCCCGTCGAGCTTTAGCTCACATACGTAATCCACTCGCGACTCGCCGCTCAACTCATGCACCCGCCGCTCCCAGTCGCGCAGCTCGGCTTCGTTGTAGGCGTTGTCAAGAGAGAGCATGGGCGAAGAGTGCGGTATTTTGAGGAAGCCCTCGCGCGGCTTGCCGCCTACTCGCTGCGTCGGAGAGTCGGGCGTGACCAGCTCCGGCTGTTCGGCTTCCAGAGCCTTCAGCTCGTTCATCAGACGATCGAACTCGGCGTCGGTGATCTCGGGGTCGTCGAGCACGTAATAGCGGTGCTCGTGATAGCGGATTTTGTCGCGCAGCGCGTCGATTTGTTCTGGCCCATCTTTGCGGGAGCGCATGGAGTAGTTACCAGTTGTCAGTATCCTGTTGTCCGGGTTTTTCGGCAACTCGCGCGACTGAAGCAAGCCCTTTCATGCATTGATGTCATGAGAAAGAAACGTCGGAGAAACGCAAGTCTTAAGTGCTATTGCTGACTTTCGTAGCAAGAACGTTTGCTGAAACGCAGGCTCACAATCGGAGCGATCCCTCCCCAAGGTTCTCTGCAAAATATTGAAAACAAGGCGCAAATTTTCTTGTGTCCTCGTAAAATATTGCATCGAAAAGACTTATGTGTAACATCCTGCAAATAATAAACTTAGCTTCAAGAATTGGCCGTTAATGCCTCAAACCCAAAAAGTTGCGCCCATTTTACGGGATGTCAACAAAGCTCGATAGATTGTGGTTACCAAGCACCATTCACGTACAATCAAAAGGCCAACAACTGACAGTCCCCTTGAAGCGTTTTCTAAACAAATGGAGCCTGCTCATCCTGGCTGCGCTGAAGCCGCTGGGGGTCTGGGGGGTCCTGGGCTTCGCCGCGGTGGACGCGGCCTTCCTCGGCATGCCGCTCGATGCCATTGTCACCGGCTATGTATGGGCCAACCCGCATCGGCTCCTCCTTTATTGCGCCATGGCAGCGGCCGGTTCGGCGTTGGGCAGTATTTTGTGGTACGTCATCGGTTACAAAGGCGGAGAGGTGCTGCTGGTCAAGCGGATCGGTGAACGGCGATTCAACAAGATCAAGGCCTCCTTCGAGCGGCACGAATTTTTCGCCGTCATGCTGCCCTCCATGCTGCCGCCACCAACGCCGTTCAAGCTGTTTGTTTTGTCGGCCGGTGTCGCCGAAATGAGATTCAGCCACTTCCTTGCCGCAACCTTCGCTGGGCGTTTCCTGCGCTTCGCCATTCTGTCATTTCTGGTGATTCGCTTCGGACCGGGGATTGTGGACTTCCTCGGAGGCATGCTGCACCACCACTTGAGGACCGTGATCGCTGTGGTCGCGGCTGGCGCGCTTATTGGCTGGTGGATCTGGCGCACCCGCAAGATCAAGTTAGCCCGAAGCAACGGGAAGGTTGCAAATGTGCAGCAATAAACAACCTCCGGCTGCGGAAGAAACGCTCCCGCAGCCAATAAGGCGATCGTTTCGATCCAGGTTGTGCCCGATTATTGCGAGCAGTTCGCGCTGACCATCTTCAGGTTTGTAACCTGAAAATCCTGGTAGGGGCCCCTGCCCGCTTCCGCTTTTTCGCTTGCTTCCTTCTTGGATTCCTGCGCCTCGGGCAGCTTCACAGTGTGACCGGTGACCGTCACGGTGTGACCGACATGCTCAGTCAGGTTCACACCATGGGCCATGACTTCATACATCTTGCCATCCGCCACGATGTAATACCCGCCCTTGTCGGTACCCTGCTTGAGGCATCCCGTGATCGACATGCCCTGTTTACCCATGGTGTCCTGCGCGCTCAGCAGGATGGGAAATAGAACGAAGAATGTTAGCGGAACTAAACATAGGGACAACTTCTTTAGCGATGACATAGTGTTGCTCCTTTGGCACAGCGAAACGGAAAGAACTGCAAGTTCGAACTGATCACGTTTCGTTCGGCATGCGGACCGCGGACCGAAGACGTGCTTACTCTACTATCGTGATAGTACAGCCCGCCGAGCCACCCGTCACCTAGGGTCCCTCTGGGTTGGAAACGGGATGATTTGTTATCCTTGAGGAGTCTCATGTCCAGCCGCTTACTTCGTGCAGCGTAAACTGTTCGCCGCTTGCAAAGCGGTTGCTCGTGTCGGGCCGTCACAGGAGGACCAAAAACGTGGCAACGAAGACCGTACCCGCTCCCAACACCATCGACGGCCAGCTCCAGGAACTTGACAAAATGCGGGCCAAGATCGAGCAGGGCGGCGGCCCTGAGAGGATCAAGAAGCAGCACGCCGCGGGAAAGCTCACCGCTCGTGAGCGCGTCCAGCAACTGGTGGACAAGGATAGTTTTCAGGAGATCGGTTTATTTGCCCGACATCGGTCCACCTATTTTGGTATGGCCGGAAAGGAAGTTCCCGCCGACGGGGTGGTCACAGGATGCGCCACCATTGATGGCCGCACCATCCATCTCGCCAGCCAGGATTTCACCGTTCTCGGCGGCGCCGCCGGCGAAGTGCATTGCGCCAAGATCGTGGACATGATGCGGCTGTCGCTGAAGACCGGCAGTCCGTTCGTTTTCATCAACGACTCCGGAGGGGCGCGTGTCCAGGAAGGAATTGACAGCCTCGCGGGCTACGCCAGCGTCTTCTACAACAACGTCATGTTGTCAGGATCCGTTCCCCAGATCTCCATCATCTGCGGCCCATGCGCAGGAGGCGCGTCGTACAGCCCCGCGATTACCGACTTCATTATTCAGACCAGGGGCGCGCAGATGTTCATCACCGGACCGCAGGTCATTAAGCAGGTCACCGGGGAGGTCGTATCGGCCGAGCAGTTGGGCGGACCAGGGGCCCAGATGAACCGGTCGGGGGTTGTACATCTGGTAGCCGATGATGATGACGGCGCGCTGCAGCTTTGCCGGCGCCTCTTGAGCTTTCTGCCTTCCAACAATCAGGAAGATCCTCCGCGTGTGCCCTTCGAAGGCTCGCTGGAGCCGGATCTCGAGCTCAATCATGTGGTACCAACGGACTCCAAAATCGCCTACGATATTCGCGGTGTCCTTAAGCGCATTGTCGATCACCAGGATTTCTTCGAAATCCAGCCTGGCTTTGCCGCCAATGTCGTGGTCGGTTTCGCGCGCATGCATGGACGATCCGTGGGGATCGTGGCCAGCCAGCCTAACGTGCTGGCGGGGGTGCTCGACATTGACGCCTCCGACAAGGTGGCGCGATTCGTGCGCTTCTGCAACGCTTTCAACCTGCCGCTGCTGACGTTCGTTGACGTTCCCGGCTTTCTGCCGGGCGTCGAGCAGGAATACGGTGGCATCATCCGTCACGGCGCGAAAATCCTGTTTGCCTATTCGGCCGCCACGGTTCCCAAGCTGACGGTTGTGATTCGTAAAGCCTACGGCGGCGCTTACATCGCGATGTGCTGCAAAGACTTGGGTGCCGACCGTGTGATAGCATGGCCAACCGCTGAAATTGCGGTCATGGGCGCGGAGGGAGCAGCCGAGATCGTATTCCGCCGGGAAATCGACGCGGCGGAAGATCACGAGGCGCGGCGCAAGGAATTGATCGAGGAATACCGAAACACGTTCTCCAATCCGTTCGTGGCTGCCGGTCGCCGTCTGGTTGACGACGTCATTGAGCCCGCAGACACACGAAAGTATTTGGTACAAGCCCTCGAAGCGTTGCACACGAAGCGCGAATTCCGTCCCCCGAAAAAGCACGGTTTGATTCCGCTCTAGCACGAGGAAGGTGTCGAATGAGCGAAGGTAAGCCACTAACTGCCGAGATCCTGACAGTCATCCAAACGGCGGCGGCAGTGTTTATCTCGAAGAAAATGCAATCGGAAAAGACGCAACCAGATAGAGACTCCCGCTCCTGGTCGAGCCAGGGGCGTGACATAGTTCAGGCATCGCACAACCTGGTGCAACGCGGTCATTGAGGTCGGCTGCATCCGTGTCAGCCAGACAAATTCTCCCTTGTTACGCCCTTGAGAGGAAGACTTCTTGAAGCTGAAAATTTCCGTCGAAGGCAAGACCTACGAAGTGGAAGTTGAAATCGTCGAGGAAACTGCGCAAGACCCTTCCGCGGAGGCGCCGGGCATTCAGTCGAGCGTGCTGCCCGCTGCCGCCAAAATAAGTGCTTTCTCCGGAGCCAACGAAGAGAAGATCATCCGCAGTCCCGTGGCCGGCCTGGTTGTAAGGATCTACGCGGAACCGGGCCAGCAAGTTGTGGCCGACGATCTCTTAATGGTGCTAGAAGCGATGAAGATGGAAACCAACATTAACGCGCCTGTTGCGGGAAAGATAAAGACCGTGGACGTTGCTCCCGGCAACGCCGTCAAGCTCGACCAGATTCTGTTGCAGTTTGAATAGCGGGCTGCATTGTTTTCATTCCACGGCAATAAATAAAGCCGGAGCTTGGAGCTCCGGCTTTGCGAAAGACCTAGGGGACGGTCCGAGGTTTAGAACAGCTTCCGACGCAGTACGCCAGCCAATCCCAGGATTCCAGAACCAAACAGCATGATGCTGCTGGGCTCAGGCGTGGTCCCGGTGCCGCTGGTGATGGTGAATGCTTCCGAGGCGATTGTTCCGACGGAACTCTCGGAGGCCTGCGAGGGACAGCCGTTCGACTTGCAGCCTGCGCCGCTGTTCTCATCCCAGAATACCGGGTCGCCGCTCGGGACGGCCGCATTCTGCAGGTTGAGCCAGTAGGTGGCGCCGCTTACTTCCGTTACGCTCAGGCCCGTCACCGTGATGGTGTCGATGTCGTAGCCGAACTGGTTGGTGGAGATGAACTTATCGGTCAGGTTGGCGCCGCTGGCGGTACCCGAGCCAAACGTCGTCCCGCTGTTCTCACCGCTGGTGATCGACCACTGTACCGAGCTCATTACGTCGCCAGGAAATTCCCAGACGCCGAACTGGAAGCCGGTGACGGTCGAGCCGTCAGAGAGGTAGCTGTCACTGACGATGTAGCCGAAGTTGATGGTCCAAGCGTCGGTTGTGCCGTTGATCGGACCATTCTCATAAGACGCAAAGGCCGGAATAGCAGCCAGCGCCAGACAGAGAATTGTTAGCGAAGCGATACGCATCTTCAAGGATTGAACCCTCCTTTAGGTTCAGTTCGCGAACTAACCCACAATCCCTTATTACTAAGGGCGCTTGTCAAAGAGCAATTCTGATGCCAGCATAAACTCCACAAAAACCTATACTTCGGCACCAAAGTGTGCAGGTATTTGCGATTATGTTCTAGCTGATTTCCCTTCCAACCGGCCAGCTGAAACATTATCAGATGTAGCGCTACTACTAAAGCAAGACACTTTGCTTTCCCCGAAGCAGAATCCAGTAAGCGTAAACTGAGCAATCGGTTACGCTCTGCGCAAAACGTGCGTTAAGATGGCTACTTTACTTGCGCGGGAGAAATTTGCGAATCCCAAAGCTCAATTCGCCATACAAAGGAGCGCTTTCATGAACAGTGCCGTAACCCCGATCCCCAAAGGATTTCACACTCTGACCCCACATATCGTCGTGAACGATGCCAAAGCGGCGGCCGACTTTTACCATCGCGCCTTCGGTGCCGAAGTGATGGGCATCAGCGTCGGGCCGGACGGAAAGGTGATGCACGCCCAGGTCAGAATCGGAGATTCCATTTTGATGTTTGCAGACGAGTATCCGGAATGGAACTCTCCTGCGCCGTCAACGACTAAGGCCGATACTTGCGTGCGTTTGCACCTCTACGTCGAAGATGTGGACAAGGTTTTCGCTTCCGCCGTGCAAGCCGGTGCGCAAGTCGTCATGCCGGTGATGACCCAATTTTGGGGCGACCGCTACGGACAGGTGCTGGATCCCTTTGGACATCGCTGGTCGATAGCCACTCACGTGAAGGATATGACGCAAGAGGAGATGAAAGCGGCGGCGGAACAAGCAATGGCCAAGATGTCCAGCGGCTCATAAACCACGGGGAGTTGTACAGGGCCGCGGCCATGAGGGTTACCTTGGCGGCTGTAGCTTTGATGCGGCCGCAAAACTTTCCCGCGCGTGTTCGTGGTCCCCAAGCTTGTCGTACAGATGGCCCATGTTGACGAGCACCTGCCCCTTTTGGGCGTCGTCGAGCCGCTCGAGCGCCTTCTTGTAGTGATCGAGAGCATCGGGGAGGTTGATTCCGCTTTGGTGCTCGTAGAAAGCGATCGCTATGTGGCTGTACGGATCGGAGGGATTCATCGCCAGTGCCCGGTAATAACACTGCAGGGCCTCGACGGGGTGCCCCTCATTTTTCAGCGCGTCGCCGAGGTGAAACTCTGCGACCCAGTTGTTGCTGGTCACCTGCAGGGTATGCGACCAGAGGGCCACATTGTCCCTCCAGTAGCTGAGCTGACGGTGAGTGACACCTGCCATCCCCAGTAACAGGAGGAATGTGGCGCAAGGCAACAGGATGGCTGGCAACCGCCGCCGCGCGGCCCATTCCGCCACGCTCCA
>JBKQKT010000096.1:0-14956 GCA_052147365.1 Candidatus Korobacteraceae bacterium
GCAAGCGGCGGAGGCCAGCAGGCACGAGAGCCAGAAACGGCCCGAAAGACGACGCACCATCCAATAAACGGTGTAAGCGACGGCAAGAGTCAGCAGGGTTTCGAACATCCCAATGCCCATCACGCCAAACCAGGCATAAACCCGCGAGAGCACGACCTCAAATCCCCAGCTGTAAGCGATCCAAGGCCGGTCGGCCGCGGTGCGCGAAAAGAGCCCGACGTGGGGGAAGGCGAGGTGCTGGACGATCCAGTCCCCCACCTTGATGTGCACCCAAACGTCCAGGTCAAGGACCCAGAACTTCAGGTTGAAGCAAATCAGCCCCAAGGTGACCAGCAGCCCCGCGAGTATAAACAGTTGCAACACGCGTGACCGCTGACGGCGGCGTGCCTTCCTGCGGGGCTTCGATGGTTCCTGGCCTCCCTTGATGGCTTGGGTGGATGGCTGGCTTGTGGCTTTCCGTTTCGCCACCGAGGTCATTTTCCTCCTGAATCGACTGATTCTATCAACCTCGAGTGAATGTGCCCGGGATAGCTTTGCCAGTTAACTGTAACTAATTGGCCTCCTCGCGCGTCCTATGGGGCAGTATGAACAAATCCTGGCTGTGCCTCATCACGCTCGTCCTTATCGTTGTGTGCAATGTTTCCCGCTCTTGGGCCGAAACTCCGGTGGTCATTGAGCTGTTCACTTCCGAAGGCTGCTCGAGCTGCCCGCCCGCTGATGCGCTGCTGGTTGATCTGAGCCGTAAGAGCCCACCCAACGGCGCGAAGCTGATTCTGCTGGGCGAACACGTGGATTATTGGAACTACATCGGATGGACGGACCGCTTTTCTTCGGCGCAGTTCAGCCAGCGGCAGAACAGCTACGCGACTGAGCTTCACCTGGCCACGGTTTACACGCCGCAGATGGTAATTGACGGGCACCTGCAATTGGTGGGGAACGGGGCGGCGGAGGTTTATCGCAGCATAAGCAAGGCGGCGGCGGAGCCCAAGCCGGCCCACGTGTCGCTGCGGTGGGAGGCGCAGCCGAAGTTGCATGTCGTAGTGCAGGCTCCGGCAGGGGAGCGGCCTAAAGTGCTACTCGCCATCACCGAGGATGGATTGTCAACGTCGGTCGGCGCAGGAGAGAACGGCGGTCGCACGCTGCATCACGCTGCTGTGGTGCGGCAGTTGCGAGAGCTGGGCGTAGCAAGCAACGGACAATTTGAAACTACCGTTGATATCGCGATGCGTCCCGACTGGAATCCGGCCAACCTCAAGGTTGTGGTGTTGGTTCAACAGCCAGACAACGGGAAAGTCCTGGGGGCAGACTCGCTGGACTATCAGGCGCGGTGACCGGTCAGTGGACAGTGGATAGTGGTTAGTGAATAGTGGATGGAGCTGCCAGAGCTTCGATGCTGTTTCGTCTGATTGCTGGCAGCGGATCGGGAGTCGCCCATGAAACATGCCATTCTAGGCGCGGGAGCGGTCGGAGGTCTGGTCGCCACTGCACTGGCGTCGCTCGGCGAAGACGTTACGGTAATAGTCCGGCCGGACAAGCTGGTGGAGTATCCCAAGAGCCTCACACTGGAACGACCGTCAGGCACTATCACCGCGCCGGCGAAAGTCGCGGATACCCTGACGGAACCGGTTGACGTCTTGTGGATCGCGACCAAAACGTACCAACTGCAAACGGCACTGGAAGCGGTAAAAGCGGCGCCCGCTCTGGTTGTTCCCTTGCTGAACGGAGTGGACCACATCGAGGTACTTCGCGAACGCTTTCAGCGCGACCGCGTCGTGCCTGCGACTATCGCAGTCGAAGCTGAGAGGATTGCTCCCGGCCATTTTGTGCAGCGCTCGCCATTCGTACGGCTGAATCTTGCGTCCAGCGGAGAGCCACGTTTGGGTGCACTCGTCGCGCGACTGGGCGAGATTGGCTTCACTTGCCAGTTCATGCAAAACGAGCAGACGCTGCTCTGGAGCAAGCTGTGCTTCCTGGCGCCCTTCGCGCTGGTGACCTCCGCGTCCGGGATGAATGCGGGCGAGGTCTTTGCAAATCCTGAGTGGAAGCGCAAGTTGGATTCGGCCATTGCCGAGGCCTGCGCGGTGGCGAAGGCCAGCGGCGCAGACGTTGACGTGGCGAAGCTGCAAGCGGTATTCGCGAACATGCCGCCGGGAATGCGCAGCTCCATGCAGAAGGACGTGGCCGCGAAACGGCAACTCGAGTTGGATGCGATTGGCGGCCCAATCGTGCGGGGCGGCCAGAGTCATGGGATCGAGGTGCCGACAACGGCGGAGCTGATCAAAACGATTCAGTCGTTGGATTAAGCGCAAGGTGTTGGGTAAAACTGGCTGGAAAATAGAAAGGCTGTGACCTTGGTTATGCTCTTGCCGCCAACTCCTGCGAGGGAGCCCTCAGCGTGGATGCATGTACCGTCACAGCCTCCGGTGCGATCACTGCTTTCGCAGTTCCGAACCCCAACGGTCATCTCGCAACGCCCGTCGGTTTTTTCGGGTTCGGCCGTCCTGCAGGTCGCCCTGCTGGACTGGATCACCCAGCCTACTTCGGCCAGCTACTTTTAGTTGCCAGCCTTTTCGGCCATCGACGAAAGCAATCCTAATACAGCATTAACAATTGTCAACGCCTAAGGTTTGTGCAAACGCACTTTATTTTGGTGTGGGAATCCGCATAGCTAAAGCCAACAAAAGAAAAATCTTCTACGGATAATCAAACGTTTGTCCGAAATGGATTCACACGTTTTTCACAGATAGGCACCGACTAAGCTGAGTTCTTGCGGACCACCAATCTGACTTTCAAAGTAATCGAGCGCAATCCCGCCCGACAATCTGGTTCGGCATGTCTCTCTTTTCGTAGAAACGCAAAGCTCAGTCCGCGAGGTACACGCTCTTCCCGCCTACCACCGTGCGCAATACTCGCGTCTTGAGGATTTCCGGAGGCGCGACCTTGGTAAGATCGCGGTCAAGCACAACGAAGTCAGCGAGCATTCCAGGCGCGAGCGTCCCTTTTTGTTTCTCAGCGAACTGCGCGTACGCGGAGCCAGTGGTATATGCGGCGAGCGCCTGCTCGATGGTGAGCTTCTGCTCGGGAAAGTATGATTTGGTGCCGGCTTCGTTCTGCCTTGTCACTGCCGCATAGATGCCGCGAAACGGTGTAATCGGCTCCACGGGATAATCCGTGCCGAACGCCAGCGGCACGCCATTGTCGAGGAATTCTTTCCAGGCGTAAGAGGTCCTGGCGCGTTCGGGGCCGAGGCGTGCCAGCGCCCAGTTCATGTCGGTGAGAAGATGGCTGGGCTGCATGGAGGCGATGACGCCGAGCTTGCGATACTGCGCAAATTGGGCCGGGGTGATGACCTGGTCGTGCTCGATGCGAAAGCGTAGGTTCCGCGCCTGTTTGTTCGCAGCTTCCGCGGCCGCAAAGGCATCGAGCGCCATCTGCGCGGCGCGATCGCCAATGGCGTGGAAGCCAATCTGGAAGCCAGCCGCGGCACGCTCAACCGCCATGCGAGTCAACTTGGCCTGCTCATATCGCGCCAATCCGGAATTACCCGGGTCGTCGGCATATGGCGCCAGCAAAGCCGCCGTGCGCGAACCAAGCGAGCCGTCCATGAAGCCCTTCAGCATGGCGGTGTGCAGCATGGGATCATTAGCGGGATGATGCGCGCGGTGCGTCTCCAGCAGGCTGACGGGATCGTCGAACGCAAGCCACTCGCTGATACGTAGTGTCAGCTTGCCTTCGCGCTCCAGGTCTTCGTAGATGAGGAAGATTTCCCAACTCGAGTTGTCCTGCGCAGAGGTGATACCCCAGCGCGCTGCGTCCGCCAGGGCAAGTTCGGCGGCCCGCCGCCGTCGCGCAGGACTTGGCGGTGGAATGTTCGACTCGACAAGCCCTCTTGCTGTCTCGCGGAAAATGCCCGTCGGCTGTCCGTTGGCATCGTGATCGATCTTGCCGCCTTCTGGGGCCTGCGTCTGGGCCGTGACACCGCCGGCTTTCAATGCAGCCGTGTTGGCGACGGCGATGTGCCCGTCCACGCGGCTGAACACCGCCGCATGGCTACCGGTCACGGCGTCAAGATCTTGCCGATTGGGTAGCTTCTGGTCCGTCCATAGCGTTTGGTCCCAGCCGCCGCCCACCAGCCACTCGCCAGGAGCCGCGGCCTTGGCGCTGACTGAGATGCGCTGCTGCATCTCTTGTAGGGAACGCGTGCCCCGCAAGTCCACACTTTGCAGCTCCAGTCCGGCCTCTTCCAGATGCACATGCGCATCGTTGAAGCCGGGCATGACGAAATGTCCACCGAGGTCAACAACCTTAGTTTGCTCACTCTTCAACTTGCGGATTTCGTCGTTAGAACCTACGGAGATAATGCAACCGTTGCTCACGGAGATAGCTTGTGCTCGTGCCGGGCTTGCCTGGGTATAGATGTCGCCGTTGACGAAGATCGCATCGGGCGGAGGAAGAACTTGATCCTTAGTGTTTTGCATTTCGGGGCAAATCATTGGTGGGGACTGCGACTGGGCCCGTATGTAAATGCCCGCGAAGTTGAATGACAAAGCGATTAACAGCAGCTTTTTCATTCGCCTGAAACTCCAGCCAACGCGAGAGTAAGTAGCAGAATGCGTTTGAGGCCGAAATCGCGGCCCGTAGAGTCATACCACTCGTGAATCGTATGCGCACCGCCGCCCGTGCCTCCCGCGCCGATGGCAATCGCCTCCCGGCCCAGTGAGAGGGGAATATTCGCGTCGGTGGATGCGCGCTGAATCTTGGCGATGATGTTGAGTTGCGCGTCCACGGCGCGGATTGTCTTGAGCAGTTGCGAATCGGCGGGCAATTCGGCGGCGGGGCGATTGCCGATAATTCGGACTTCAGCCGTCAGCAGCTCCTCGCGCTTGCGGCCGGTGAGTTCGGGAATCACCTGGTCAACCGCTTCGTGCAGCGCACGCTCCAGCTTGTCAAGCTCATCGACCGAAGCGGAACGAGTGTCCACACGCATGGTGGCCGATTCAGGAATGGAGTTTACGGAAGTCCCACCGCTGATGATGCCGATGTTGTAGGTCGTCTTGGGAGTCGCAGGCACTTGGGTTCGCGTAAAACGGTCGATGACGCGCGCCAGCCCGACGATGGGATTCGCCACACCGAAGTCGCTCCACGAATGACCGCCATGACCGCGAATCGTGACCTCGTAGCGCCGGCTGCCCAGTCCTTCAGCGATGATGGTGTCGGTCCCGGCGCCGTCGAGCACCACGAGCGACGCAATCCTGGCCGACCACATAGGCTGCTGGAAGATGTGCCGCATCCCCCGCAGGTCGCCTTCGCCTTCTTCTCCCACATTGCCGATGAACAGGATGGGAGCACAGTTCGCGATGGCGACAGCGTGCATTGCGGCCGCAATAGCAAGCAGCGCGACAATTCCCGAAGAATTATCGGAAACGCCCGGGCCGTAAAGCTTGTCGCTATCGCGCCGCACAGAAATCTCCGTGCCGGCGGGAAACACCGTGTCCAGATGTGCGCTCAATGCAATGTAGGGAGCTTTCGGGTCGTTTCCAGGTCGGATGCCGAATACGTTGCCGATCTCGTCCTGATGTACATCGGAGAGCGACAACTCGGTGAATCGCTGCCTGAGCCAACCGCTGCGCGCTGCTTCACCCCAGGGTGGCGCTGCGATGGACGTCACCTGCAGCTGCAGGTCTTCCAGTTGGCGAGCGTGAGCGCGAAACCAGGCGAAGGCTTCATGAACCCGGCGCAGCCCGGCGAGGTGCGCTACGTGCTGCTGTACTGAGCGGGACAATTGGGATTCGCTCAAAGAGATGTCTTCGGGAACTGTGCGGGCTGGACGACCGGGGCTCATGAGGATGCATCATGGTAATACGGGGGATGAGAGGAACGAAAGGAGGCGACTTACGACGCCAGGCTCGACTGTATACCGGGCGCGACGGTCTGCACGCACTCCAGGATTTCGGCGTCAGTCAGCATACGGTCGGAATTCTTGGCGCGCTGATAGATACGCTCCACTACTTCGTCGCTGGCGGGTATTCCGTGGCGTTCGAGCCAGAAGTGCACGTTGGACTTGCCGCTCATGGGGCCAATCTCGATGATCTGTTCCATACCAAAGTAGTGTGAGGGCACGCCGGAATAAATGCTGTTGGCCAGCAGCACGTCGTTTTTGCGGTAGGCCTTGATCACCGCCGCAGCGTGGACGCCGGTGCCTGTGCGGAAAGCGTCTTCGCCTACAACCGGGTAATTCTTAGGAATCGGAATTCCTGTAGCTTTGGCAACGGCCTGGCAATAATCCTTCAGCTTGGTGAGGTCCTGACCCGCCCAGGGTTCGATGCCAAGGAGCTTAAGGTTCACCAGCATCTGGTCCATTTGGGTGTTGCCGACACGCTCCCCGATGCCACATGCGGTAGCGTGCACAACTTCAGCACCAGCCACCAGCGCAGCCAGGGAATTGGCAACCGCCAGTCCGCGATCACAGTGACCATGCCACTCGACGCGGATATTTTCGCCCGACGGCTTCACGACTTCATTAACCACGAAGTGCATCAGCGCAACCACGCCCATCGGAGTGGCATGTCCGCAGGTATCGCAAATCACGATGGCCTTAGCGCCGCAGCGGATGGCGGTGCTGTACATTCGCTGGATGGTCTCCGGATCACAGCGGGTCGTGTCTTCGGTCACGTACATTACGTCGAGGCCAAGAGAGACCGCGTATTTCACTGCATTCTCCGTCGTGCGCAAGAGGAAGTCGTCAGTCCAATCCTCGGTATAGCGGCGGATGGGACTTGAACCGATAAAGGTGGCGACTTCGACGGGAACGCCGGTACGCTGCACAATTTCCGCGACGGGCCGAATGTCGTTCTGATGGGTGCGGGCGGCGCAGTTGGGCTTGATCTTCATGTGCGAGTGGCCAATCTCCCGCGCGAGCGCTTCGCAATGCGCCGTGGCGCGAGGTCCGGCCCCAGGCAACCCGATGTCGAGCGCATTGATGCCAACTTCCTCCATCAAATGCAGGATTTCGATCTTCTCTTCAATACTGGGGTCTCGCACTGAGGGCGACTGCAATCCGTCGCGGAGCGATTCGTCATTCAGCAAGGCTTTGCCGGACGGCACCATCGAACGCGCATAGATGGTGTTCCAGTCATAGATGAGATCAGCAACTTTTGCAGTCACTTGCGTCAAGACCCCACTCTCACCGGCAAGCATAAAATCGGATCTTGCCGAAGGACTCCGTCTCCGGCGCCCCATCTTCGCCGGAACCTCTTAGAGCAGATGCAAGAAACGCTCGCCCTGCTTCCGATTCTCGCGCAAACACCCTCTATTGCTTTGGTTCTTCGCCTGGCTTGGGAGCCAGCGTCAGTCCGAAAGTTGATGGCTTGCCCAAGCCGGCTACATTCTTACCACGCGGCTCCTCCGCGCTCGGCAAATACAACGTCCTGCAGTGCTCGCAGCGATACATCTCGGCGTGGTCGCCAAACGCCTGCCGGACGTCCCCGCAAGCTTGCTCCAGCACGTCAGCCGTATAGAACCAGCGCTTCAAGTGCCCGCCGCAAAGCTTCTTCTTCTCGTCCAGTTCGTTGCAGGCGCGCTGGAAGGGCTTCTTGTATTTTATTTTGTGCTTTGGAAGCTGCGGGGCTTCCATCTGCATCGTCTCAGGCATGAAAGCAGTATCGCTTGTTGCAATGAATATCTCAATACCGTCAGCTTTTCGCCCTCCAGCTGCGATAAAGGGTAGCGGCGTTAGAACTTCTTCGGCGTGATGCGGTCCGCGCCCACGTAGGGCCGCAGGACCTCAGGAATCACTACGCTGCCGTCAGCTTGCTGATAATTCTCGACAATTGCCACCCAGGTGCGCCCGATGGCAAGCCCGCTGCCGTTCAGCGTGTGCACCAGCTCCGTTTTCCTTCCGCCCTCGGGACGATAGCGAATGTTGGCGCGTCGCGCCTGAAAGTCCGTGAAGTTGGAACAGGACGAGATTTCCCGGAACAAAGCTTGACCCGGCAGCCACACCTCCAGGTCGTATGTCTTTGCCGAGGCGAAACCCAGGTCGGCGGTGCAGAGCGCAACGACACGATAGTGCAGTCCGAGCCTCTGTAATACGGCTTCGGCGTTGCGCGTGAGCTTTTCGTGCTCTTCCCACGACTGCTCCGGCTTGGTGAACTTCACCAGCTCGACCTTCTGGAACTGGTGCTGGCGAATGATGCCGCGCACGTCCTTGCCATAGGAGCCGGCTTCGCTGCGGAAGCACGGCGTGTAGGCAGTAAGTGAAATCGGCAGCCGCCCGCCGTCGAGCGTTTCGTCGCGATAGAGGTTAGTCACCGGAACTTCTGCGGTCGGAATGAGGTACAGGTTCTTCTCGCCCTGCGGCACCTTGAACAGGTCCGCTTCGAACTTCGGCAACTGCCCGGTGCCGTACACGGAATCGGCGTTGACCATGAAGGGTGGCAACACTTCGGTGTAACCATGCTCGCGGGTGTGCAGGTCGAGCATGAAGTTCATCAGCGCGCGTTCCAGCCGGGCGCCGAGGTCCCAGTACACGGCAAAACGGGCCCCGGTGATCTTCGCCGCGCGCTCCAGGTCGAGCACGCCAAGCTCTTCACCGAGCTCCCAGTGAGGCTTGGGGGCAAAGTCGAACTGTGGCGGCGCGCCCCAGCGGCGCACCTCGGTGTTATCAGCCTCCGATGTGCCGATTGGCACGCTGTCGTCGGGTAGGTTGGGAATGCCCGTTAGGACGTCGCGCAGTCGTAAGTCGAACTCTGCGGCGCGCTTTTCAGCTTCGGTGACCTTCTCTCGCAGCTCTTTAGTCTCGTTGATCAGGGCAGTGGCGTCCTGCTTTTCTTTCTTGAGCTTTGCGATTTCGTCGGCAGACTTGTTGCGCTGCGCCTTCATGATCTCGGCTTCAGTAATGGCGGCGCGCCGCTGGATGTCAATCTGCTGAAAATCCTGGAGAATGGCAGGATCCATGCCACGCTGGCGCAGTTTCTCTTCGACAAGGGGCAGGTGATCGCGAATAAAGGCTAGGTCGAGCATAAGAGGTAGTTGGTAATTAGTAGTTGGTATTTGGCAACTAGCGCCTAGCAATTACCTGCGAAGATCATCAGCAGAGCTCAATAGAAATTGCTCGACGCCAATGCCAAATACCAAGCACCAAATGCTAATGGCTGCCTTTCCCCACCGACTCAAAATCCTGCTGCTGGCTTGCCAGGTGCTCATGCCACTCGGCTGCGGCTTTGATGAATGCCCTAAACAATGCGCGCGACGCAGCCTCATCCTCATAGGTCCGCTCGGGGTGCCATTGCACTCCCAGCACGAAGTGATCAGGCGTGGTCCCCTCCACTGCTTCTTTCACGCCGTCCTCAGGACACCAGGCCGCAAGCCGCAATCCGTCACCGACCACCTCGGGAGCTTGGTGATGATTGGAATTGACCGGAATCACTGGCTGGCTGCCGTCCGTCAGCGCCCCGGCTGCATGCAGAATCGAGGCCAACTTTGACTTTTGATCCACTTGCACGATGTGTGCCCGGAGCACCGTCTTTCCGGCTTCGTGCTTTACGCCTGAGGGCAGTTCCTGGTCGAGCGTGCCGGTGCGCCACACGTTCAGCGATTGCACACCGTAGCAAATAGCGAAGACGGGCTTGCGCATGTTGTAAGCATCCTGAAGCAGCAGTTCGTCGGCGTTGTCGCGACGAGCGTCCGCACGGGCGGTCTTGGGATGCCGTTGGGCACCGTACTTCTCCGGATCAACGTCGGCGGGGCTGCCGGGCAGCAGCAACCCATCGCAAAGCTTGACCGCATGCGCTATCTCAGCGTTTGTCCCCTTTACGTCGATGACGACTGGTTCGCCCCCGGCTGCGCGCACCGCGCGCTCGTATTGCGGCAACGCGCGCAGCACGTAATCTATCCGCGTCGAGTTAGGAACCGGAATGGCGATGCGAGGTCTCATGGCCGCCAACAAGGATTATAGGCTGTAATTACCCTGCAATTGAATCCGACCCTACGCGTAGAATCAACACGTGGAGCAGGACCAGCCGCCCAATCATAAGTTCGATTCCGATACGCGCCAGACCCACGCCGAGTGGCAGGCTCGCTACCGTTCGCGCGAGCGGATGAAACTCGTCGGACTGCTGGTCATCGTGCTGTTCATCCTCGCGCTGGCATTCTTCCGGTTCGGCAAGACGATTCCCTGGGGCGCCCGGTGATCAGCCCGCCAAAGCAATGACCACCCAGCCTGCGCCGCAATCTCAACCGCTGCTGGTCGTGATCCTTGGACCGACTGCTTCGGGCAAGTCCGCCCTGGCAGTTGACCTCGCACAACAGTTTCTGGGTGAAGTGGTCAGCTGCGATTCGGTCGCGCTGTATCGCCACTTCGAGATCGGTACCGCCAAGCCGACGCATGAGCAGCAAGGGCGGTTACCGCATCATCTGATCGATATCGCCGAACCGAATGAGCCTTTTACCGCCGGCGAGTACGCGCGGCAGGCGCGGGCGGTAATCCAGGAGATTGCCGACCGCGGCCGCCTGCCCATCGTGGTCGGCGGGACAGGGCTTTACCTGCGAGCCCTGCTGGAAGGACTCTTCCCCGGCCCGCAGCGATCCGAAGAATTGCGGGAACGATTACGCTCGCGTGCCGCCGAGCGTGGCTCGCCCTACTTGCATCGCATGTTGGCACGACTCGATTCGGAAGCGGCATCGAAGATTCACGCCAACGACTTGCCGAAGCTGGTCCGGGCCATCGAAGTCTGCGTGGCCTCGCGCACGCCGATGAGCGAGCTATGGAAAGCACGCGGGCGAGATTCCCTGCAAGGCTTTCGCTTCTTGCGGATTGGACTGAACCCGCTGCGAGAGAAGCTTTATGAGCGAATCAACGCGCGCAGCCTGGGAATGTTCGATGCCGGGTTGGTCGAGGAGACCGGATCCTTACTCGCTCGGTTTCATGCTGCCGCGCCGCTCAACGCCCTCGGCTATAAGCAGGCGGTGCAGTTTCTTCGCGGGGAGCTTACCCGCGAGGAGGCCATTGCAGCAACGCAACAAGGACATCGCAACTATGCCAAGCGGCAGATGACGTGGTTTCGCCGCGAGCCGGGTGTGTTGTGGTTGGAGGGTTTCGGCGACGATCCCGCGATCGCCAGCCGGGCCGCCGAACTGGTTGCCGCCTGCACAACACAAAGGCCGTCGCTTTGACGGCGACTCCTTTTCCGCCCGCCGGCAGCGTACAACTGGTCCGCCTCATCTAAACTGCTGTATCCGGTGCGTACTTTCTTCAAACTCGTCGCCGTACTCGTAATGGCGTTTGCCCTCTGGTTCGCTTGGGCGGCGCTCATGCCTGTAAAGCCCGCGCAAACCACCTTTGTTCTGCTGTGGCCCGGGTGGAGCACCCGCCACATTGCCACTGAACTGCACCGCGAAGGCATCATCCGCAGTTCGACAGCTTTTCTTATCCTGCAATACGCCGAAGGGATGAAGACGCTGAAAGCCGGCGAATACAAGTTTGACGAACCAGTAAGCGCAGTGGACGTGTGGCGCCGGTTGGTCCGCGGCGATGTTTACGGGCGCACTGTGGTGGTGCCTGAGGGATACAACATGTTTGAGATCGCCAATGCCGTCGCGCAGGCGGGACTAGGCTCGGCCGGCGACTTCCTTGCCGTCGCCAGGGAAGATATAGCCCTGGTCCGTGATCTTGATCCGAACGCGAAGACGCTCGAAGGCTATCTTTTTCCTGACACCTACCAGTTCACGCGCATTGACAGCGCACGCGACATCGCGGCTGCCATGGTCCGCCGTTTCCGACAGGAAGCACAGCAGATAAGGCTGCTGGGCAATCCTGACATGCATCGCATCGTCACCATGGCATCCATCGTCGAAAAGGAGACCGCAGCGCCGGAAGAACGGCCACTTGTGGCCAGTGTGTATTACAACCGGCTGGCAAGAAATATGCTGCTGGCAGCCGACCCCACTGTGATTTACGCCGCTCTGCTTGCTCAAAAATATCGCGGGACCATCTATCAGTCAGACCTTCAATTTGATTCGCCCTACAATACTTACAAGTACCCAGGACTGCCGCCCGGGCCGATCGCTAATCCCGGCGCCGCTTCGCTGAGAGCCGCCCTGCATCCGGCGCACAGCGATTTCCTCTACTTTGTCAGTGACAACAACGGGCATCATCGTTTCGCACGCAGTCCACAAGAGCACGCCCGTAATGTGGCTTCCTATCGCAGATCAGTGGCTGCATCTCAGTAGTACCGATGGCCGGTTCAGATATACTAATCGTTTCGGCCTGTCGCTCTGCTGGTCCAGAATGCAACGTTTACCAATCCTCATCTCAGTTTCCCTGTTGGCGCTTCTTCTGGGCGAAACAGGGTGCCTGTTTCGCACCCGAATCGTTGAGCCTAGCACCAGCACGGCCAAGTTGCAGAGTGCCACCAAGCAGGGACTGATCGACCGCATCAACCAGCAAGCCTTGGGCCTGAAAACCTTGAATGCCACGGTCAACATTGACACCTCGGTAGGCGGGGAAAAAAAGGGCAAGATCACCGACTACCAGGAGATCCGTGGTTACATCTTGGTGCGCAAACCGGACATGTTGCGCATGATCGGGCTCTTCCCGTTGGTGCGCAACACCGCCTTCGACATGGTGAGCGACGGTAACCGCTTCAAACTCTCGGTTCCGGCGAAGAGTAAATTCTTCGTCGGCAGCGCCGAAGTGGCCCACCCTTCTAGCAATCCGCTGGAGAACCTCCGCCCGCAGGTTATTTACAATGCCCTGTTTCTACCGCAAATTGATGGCAACCAAGAGATTGCGGTCCTAGAGGACGAGACAGAAGAGGTAGTGGACCCGAAGACCAAGAAGCTGGCTAATCAGCCGGATTACGTCATGATCATCATCCGGCGCTCCGGCAATGACTGGTACATAGCCCGCAAGATCATCTTCGAGCGTGTGAAGCTTACACCGCATCGTCAGATAATTTTCGACCCTAAGGGCGCGGTCGTTACCCAGGCGACCTACCAGGTCTATAAAGAAATTAACGGAGTTAGCTTCCCTTACGTGATTGAAATCGAGCGTCCGCAGGAAGAGTACACAATCCGGCTGACGGTCGAGAAGTTGACCATCAATGAACCCCTCCGCGACGACCAATTCGCGCTGCAGCAGCCACCCGGTTCGCAACTGGTCAATCTCGACGACCAGACCCAAAGCGCAACGGCCACGGGGTCTGCTACTGCGCAGGACCTGAATGGTAAAGAACCCGTTAAACAATAGGGCCCCAGCCCTTGGAAAAGGGAGCTGGAGCCCGGGACTTGCTGACATCGGCTAACGCTTCGACTGTCCGCGCGCCATCTTCTTCACCTTACGTTTCTGCGAGCCGCGAGCGTAAGTCCGGGGCGCCTTGGGAGCGGCCTTCTTGCGCGCCGCGCGCTTGACTTTCTTGCGTTCCAACTTGTCTGTGATCGTCGTGGTATTTGCCATGAATTCTGCTTTCCTCTTATGGACAGGTTACGCCTTTTCCAACTGGGCGTATTTTTCGACCAGCTTCTTCAAACCGAAACGTGGAAATTGTACAAGAATTTTCGCGTCAGCCCCATCACCCTCGCGCTTGAACACTGTTCCTTCACCATACTTGGGATGACGCACCCGCTGTCCGGCACGAAATCCAGTGCTGCCAGCGGGTATGGAAACATCCATTTTGGGCCGGGAGAATTTCTTTCCGCGCGAGGCAAAAAACTCTGCAATGTTGTCAATGGAGTTATACGTCGGGCCGCTGTAGGAGGTGCGCTGCGTTTTGCCTCGCCCGTACTGCGGGCGCTGGTCCTCGTCCTCGTACGAGTAGTGCCGCCCGCTCCCGAAATCATCCCCTCCCGTTAGGGCAGGACGCCGGGGCGAACCCAGATCTTGCAGCAGTTCTTGCGGAATCTCTTCCAGAAACCGTGATGGAACACTGGGCTCGGGCATGTTGGTTGCGTAGCGGCGGCGATAACGGGCGCGCGTCAAAATGAGCTTATCCATCGCGCGCGTCATCCCCACATAACACAGGCGCCTCTCTTCCTCGATGTCGTCGGGGGCGAGCAATGTGCGCGAATGAGGGAACAATCCCTCCTCCAGGCCAACCAGGAACACCAGCGGAAACTCCAGGCCCTTGGCCGCATGCAGCGTCATCAGCGTTATGCGCGCCGTTTCGTCGTAGTCGTCGGCTTCACTCACCAGCGCGGCATGGTCGAGGAACTCATTGAGGGTCTCGCCGCGGTCGCGCGAGTCCATTGCTGCATTCACCAGTTCGCGCAGGTTCTCGATGCGGGCCAGCGCCTCGGGGGTATCTTCCTGCTCGAGCTGCTTGATGTAGCCTGTGCGGTCGAACAGAAACTTCAGCAGCTCAGCCGTAGAAGCGGGATCGCCAGGCGCGCGAAAGCCCTCAACGCGCTCTTCCTCCTTGTCTGAGACTGCGTTCTCTTCAAACCCGCTATCCGCAGAGGCTTGCGGAGTAAAGTCCGTTCTATCTTCTTCGTCGCCTTCTCCAGCGAACTCCTCAGGCGAAAACTCGATATCGTGCTGCAGATCGGTTCGATCAGGCACTGCAACCTTCGCGGAAGACGTTTCTGCCGCCCTCTCGCGGAAGGTGCCAAGGTGCATGGCACGCGCATCGTCCATCAGCTCCTGAAAGCTCTTTAGCGCTGTCAACGCACGGCCAGAAAGCAGCTGGCGCTCGAGGGTCTGCTCAATGGCGCTCCAAAGCGAAAGCCCGGTCTCCAGGGCGATGCGCTCCAGCGTCTCGATGGTCGTCTTGCCGATGCCGCGCGTGGGGGTGTTGATGATCCGCTGCAGAGCGATTGAGTCATCGGGATTGTGGATGACTTTGAGATACGAGATCATGTCCTTGATCTCGGCGCGCTCATAGAAGCTGAAGAGCGGGGCTTAAGCCTTCAACTCCCAGCGGCGTCCGGCCCTCAACCGGGCGCCGCGTTTTTCCTGTCGTCA
>JBKQKT010000097.1:0-3102 GCA_052147365.1 Candidatus Korobacteraceae bacterium
GTTGTAGCCGAGTGAATAGCCGGGGCCGCGTTGTCCTTGCGGCGACACGGTAATATTCATTCCGCCGTTCAGTTCGGTGTTGGTCACCGGAATTTTTACAGCATAGTAGGCTTGGCGAACCAAGGACAGATCGGCCTGAAAGGTTTGACCGGCCGTAAGCTGGATTGTGGATGCCGCGGCAAAGTCGACGGAGCTTGGGTAATACACCGGGGGAAAGCCGTAGGGTTGACCGTCGGGAGTTGCGGTGACCGGATCGTTGTCCATCCATTCGTGAGTTAGCAACTTATAAGTGGCGGGCTGAAGATCAGAAAAGCGGAACTCGCCATTCGAATTCGTAAGCTCTGAATTGCTTGCCATCCAGCGGGGCATGCCGTCCACTACCTGCCGCCGGAGAATCTCCACTCTCACGCCATGGGCCGGTTCGGTAGCGGAAAAAGTGACTCGCCCCTTGATAATTCCCTCGGGCGTCAAAGAGAAGGAGATGATCACCTCTTTATCGGGGAAGATCATCCATGGGCCAGTCTCACCATTGTCATCCAGAAACCCGGGCTTGCGCGCCATCAGCCAGATGGAAGTTCGAGCGTCTGAGTAAGAGCCCGCCTTGCTCTCGCCTGCGACTTTGGGCAAAGTAAATTCGAAATGACCGTCGCCGTCGGTCAGGGTTGCATAGCGGTTATCGGAAGAATAGACGAGAGCGCGGCCGACGGGTTCGTGGGTGGCAGCGTTGACCACGGTGCCCCTAACAACATTCGATTGATCTTCCTGCTGTGAGACCTGGCTAAAACCGAACTCGGCGCAGGGACCGCTAGTCGCCAGAAGGACGGTTAGGATTAGCGCCCAGTCCCGGATCGTCAGACGAACACGGGGGGACCTAGGTTGGCAGTGGATCGGAGGACGGTCGGCGCTGCACAAGGATATTACTCCTAGGTTATCGTTCCCTTAGGGTCGGCCGTGTGAACCTGGAATGAAACGAATCGATGGGCGTTATTCTAACTTCCATCCGCCTCGGGACGCCAATCATGGGACCAGGTGCAACGGCTGCTTTCCCGGTCCTCCGTGTTAGCATTTCGGTATTACTAGCGCCGCTGGTGCGCATGACTCGTATCCGTCCCATCCCGGTTTCACTCGTTACTGTGATGCTGCTTAGCGTTCTGGCGATATCCGTGCATGCGGCGGAGCCATCGCCTTGGCTGGAGATTCATTCCACGCACTTCACGGTGATTACCGACGCCGGGGAAAAAAAGGGCAAGGAAGTTGCGCTGCGGTTTGAGCAGATGCGGGCGGTGTTCGCCATCCTGCTGATGAAGGATCGGCTGAACGAACCGCTGCCGCTGACGATTCTTGCCTTCAAGAACGACAAGAATTATTACCAGAGTGCGCCACTCAAGCAGGGGCAGCCCATCGACGTTCCGGGCTTCTTCGTCCCCGGCGAAGATCAGAATTTTATCGCGCTGAACTTGTTTGAAGTGGAGTCGTGGCGCGCCGTTGCCCATGACTTTGCGCACCTGCTGATGAACTACAACTATCCGCCGGTCGAGGGATGGTTCGATGAAGGCCTGGCGGAATATTTCACTTCCCTCCGCGTGGACAACCAGCAGGTGGAGATTGGCGGGGATCCGGAACTAGGCTCCATCTTCACCGAGGATCTGGTGGGCAATCAGCGCGAGATTAGCAATCCTCCGAAGTCTTTCACTGAGTTGCTTGGCGCTCAGGTCTGGATTGCTCTGCCCGACCTGCTCACCATGAAGCATGATACAGCCACTTATGTGGAAGGCACCCACCACACACTGTATTACGCGCAATCGTGGATCACGGTGCACTACCTGCTGCACGAGAAAAAGCTGCCCGAGACCGGCACATACTTTGATCTGGTCGAGAACCAGCGCCTGCCAGTAGAAGAAGCCATCCAGAAGGCTTATGGGTTGACGGCCGATCAATTCGACAAGGCGGTGAAAGACTATTTTCACTCGCTGACACCGCTGTTCGTGGCGCTCGACACATCGAAGCAGCAAGATTCCCTGGCCAATCCGCGGCAGGTCTACCATTTTCCTGCGCCGGTGGGGCCGAGTGACAGCGCCATCATCTCCAAACCGATGCGCGAGAACGATGCCAAGGCTTTGGTTGCAGAAGTAATGACAAGAATTCCGGAACGGCGCAACCTCGGGTTGCAGGAGTTGCAAGCGCTGGCTACGATCCCTGAAACGACTGCTTCCGGGAAACCCGTCGAGCGGAAAGCCGCGAGGGAGGGCATTGATGATGCGCCACTCGTAGCGGCAGTAGGAAATGAGATCGCCCACCGAGCGCTGGCGTGGGACCACCTGCAACACGGGGAGTTCGATGCGGCCGCGGAAGAGCTGAGCGACGCGGCCGTCCTCGACCAGCACGACATGTGGATCCGCTACTACCTCGCCGTGCTGAAATACCGCATCGCCAAGGCCAAGCATGCGGACATTCAGGGCCTGCCCAACATGATGCAAGATCTGCGGGCGGTGCTGGACTGGTATCCGGAGTTGGCCGATGCGTATGACTTGATGGCGATGGCGCGCAAGGAGGGCGGTGGTTCAATCGCGGCCATGCAGGCGGAGCGGGCGGCGATGCAACTCAGTCCACGCAATCAGGAGTACGTATACCATCTGGCGGAAATTTATATTGAGGGCAAGAAGTGGGAAGCGGCGCGAGCGCTGCTGGATCGTTTGAAGACGAGCAGCAATGCGCAGGTAGCAGCGGAGGCCCGCGAGCAGCTAACCCGGCTGAGCAACGAACAGAAGTATGGTCTATCAACAGCCTCGACGGCTCCGAAACTGTCTCCGCAGAGTTCGCCTTTTGATGTGCTGGAACAGGATGCTGCCAAACGGGCGGCGGCGGAACAAGCAACACAAAACGCGGGAGTGGGCGACAGGCGCGCAGCCAAATATCTGCAGGGGCGGTTGGTAAGAGTGGATTGCTCTCAGTCTCCGGCTGCTGTTCTCACTGTGGCTGCCGGGGGAACGACTCTAAAGCTGCGAACTCCCGACTACAAGTCCCTGCTGCTGATCGGCACCGATACCTTCTCGTGCACCTGGAGTGATCGATCGGTGTCGGTGAACTACAAGCCGGGCGGCT